>NZ_JANZKV010000195.1 GCF_025060895.1 Stieleria sedimenti
AAGCCTGTACACCAACACGTATGCCCGATTGATTCCCGTCAATGCCAATTTTTTTTCGGATTCAGTGGCAACACGTCAGCGCGCTCGGCGTAGGCCTGCCACATGGCGGCCAGCTTTTCAACCCGCTCGGGTTGCTCGTCGGCCAGATTGTGTTGCTCGCTGCGGTCGGCCGCGATGTCGTACAGTTCCCATTTCCCCTTGGCCCCCTTGGCGACCAACTTGTAATCGCCGACTCGAATCGCGCGATTGCCTTCGTGTTCCCAGTAGATCGCTTCGCGATCGATCGGTTTTCCCTCAAACGTAGGCACCAAGCTCTTGCCTTCCATCGGCTTGATCTTGTGACCGCCGTGGAAAACGGTCGGATACTCTGCACCGGAGACGTCGACGGCGGTCGCCATTAAATCGATCAGGTGGCCGGGCGTGTGTTCCAATTCGCCATGGCGGGTGACCTTTGCCGGCCAGTGGACGATCAACGGCGTCGAGATGCCTCCTTCGTGGGTCCAGTGTTTGTATTCTCGAAACGGTGTGTTGGAGACGGTCGCCCAGGCGCGTCCGTAACCGATGTAGGTATCGGCCGGTCCCGCCATCACCCCCTTGCCCGTCCGGACCGGGAATCCGTCACGGGTTTGTTTGGGTTGCATGTCGGGCTGCAGATAGTCGCTGGGCAACTCGGGTAGGGGCGCCGTTTCGCTGCGTTGTTTAGCATTGCCGCCCCGGCCGTACCCTTCGGCGCAGCCGCCGTTGTCTTGGAAGAAACAGATCAGTGTGTTTTCAAACTCGCCGGTATCGCGGAGCGTTTCGACGATCCGTCCGATACCCTGGTCCATGTTGTCGATCATCGCGGCGTAGACTTCCATGTTGCGTTTGTCCCACTCCCAAAACTCCGATTCCTTGGCTCCATCAGGGACGGGGAAATTCGTCGTCGCTTTCGGATCGATGACGCCAAGTTCGATCATTTTTTGGTAACGCGCCACGCGGATGGCGTCGTACCCGGCGTCATATTTCCCTTTGTACTTTTCGATGTCCTTCTCCAATGCATGCATCGGCCAGTGGGCGGCGGTAAAGCTGACGTACATGAAAAAGGGTTGATCGCCGGTCTCGAAATGATGTTCTTTGATCAAGCGAACGGCGTGATCGGCGATCGCGTCGGTGTAGTAATACGTGCCGTTGGTCTGATCCTCCGGTCCGTATTCGGGGTCGGCCGCGGGTGAGATGTATTGGTTGTCGCGGGTCAACGTGTTGGGATCAAAGAAGCTGCCGGCGCCGTGGATGGTGCCGTAGAAGCGATCGAACCCGCGCTGGCGAGGCCAGTTGTGCTTGTCCGCGTCGTTTTCCGGTCGGATCATTTTGGTGACATGCCACTTGCCCGACATGTAAGTGCGGTAACCGGCCGGCTTGAGGACTTCGGCCAGTGTGACGCAGTTTCGATTCAGATCGCCCCGGTACCCGTCGTAGCCGCGATCATTCATCATGTGACCGACACCGGCCTGGTGCGGATACAACCCGGTCAGCAGACTCGCCCGCGTGGGGCAGCACCGCGCCGTGTTGTAAAACTGCGTGTAACGCAGCCCGTGTTCGGCGAGCGCGTTCAAGTTCGGCGTCTCGATCTCGCTGCCATAGCACCCGATATCTGAATAGCCCATGTCGTCGGACATGATGTAAATAATGTTCGGGCGAGTGGCCGAGTCCGCGTTAACGACGGTCGGAGACAGCGTTTGCGTCAACAAACCGATAACTGTCATCCAAGCGAGTGGAGTGATTCTGTTTCGCGAATGGCGCGAGAAGAACGGGCGGCGACAGGCTCGCTTCGAAGGAAGGAATTGACTCATGTAGAATCCACGGAGGCTCAATGCGGTTGTCGGGCGTTGAATTCGCTATCGCGTTCCGCCAAAACTGGCTGATCTCTGCACGCAGAAATCAGCCAGAACGGAGAGGCTCAAATCGCATGGCGATCCCCAGGCGGCGAGGAACCGAACACGGTTCCCGCCGACAGTTTCTTCGCTCTCACCCCACAAGTCAAATCCCAGCTACATCACAACGCTGTGCGGCCTCCGGTGCAACCAAAGATTAGCTGATTGACGACCGGAATTGATACTCGGAGTTGTTCTTGTCGAAGTCTTCGGATTTCAAACCGACGTTCAGTTGTAGATCACAGTAGGCATAGCGTTGGATCATCCGTTCGACCAGACGCTGGATTCCGAAATCGCGAATCGTGTACCGACTGTTTGCGTCGCCATCTCGCTGGTCGGTTCAATCAGCGCGGTGATGAACGCCAACCGCGATCCGCCTTTGCGGACAAGCATCTTGCCGTCGTTTTGACCGACGCCCCAAAGCACTTCTCGGCCCTTGATTGGTTCGGGTGCTTTGTACATGAGATAGATGCTGATCGAGCCATTGTGACGGGCGATCCTTCAAGACAACGGGGCTCCAGCTACACTATCGTCCGTCGGCAGCACTCGTTCGCGTCCGGCGTCGCCCTGCCGTCCCGCCACTCACCCCTTGAATTTTCATTGCGCCATGCTCCCCCGCTTTAAGATGCTACTGCCCCGCTTGCTCGCGTTTTGGTTCGTCGTCGTGACGCTCCACACCGTCGCCGTCGCCGCCGACGCGGACACGTCGCAAGACTGGGCCATTGAGGACTACCCCGCCCCGAGCCGCCAACAGGCGATCGACTGCGAGACGGGAACTTGGATGAACCTGGATGTCAGCCCCGACGGAACCCAGTTGGTCTTTGATCTGCTCGGCGACCTGTACCTGATGCCGATCACGGGAGCGGACGGAACCGAAGCGACGGGCAAGCGGTTTCCCCAAAATTTGACCAACACGGTCGCTTGGGAAATGCAGCCGCGTTTTAGCCCGGACGGCAGCCAGATCGCGATGACCAGCGATCGAATCGGCAAAAACAAGAAAGGCGGCGACAACCTGTGGATCATCAACCTCGATGGATCTTCGCCGACCCAGGTGACCAGCGAAACGTATCGGCTGATTTGCAATCCCGTCTGGTCGCCCGACGGTCAGTACCTGGTCGGTCGCAAACACTTCACCAGCCGGCGATCGCTGGGTGCCGGCGAGTTTTGGATGTACCACCGCGACGCGGTTGCCAGCGGTGCGACCGCGGGCGTGCAACTGACCCAGCGTCCCAACGACCAAAAGGACGTCAACGAGCAGGTTTTTTCACCCGACGGTCGCTACCTGTATTACAGCCAAGACGTGACGCCGGGCGACACCTTTGAATACGACAAGAATTCGCACCAAGGCATTTACGCGATCAAACGGTTGGACCTGATTGACGGCACGACGGAAACCCTGATCCGCGGCCCCGGTGGAGCCTGCCGCCCGACACCGTCACCGGATGGAAAAACACTGGCATTCGTTCGCCGTGTCGGGGCGAAGACCGGCTTGCATTTGTTCGATTTGGAATCGGGCGAGATTCGATTGGTCGATGACAACTTGGAACGTGACATGCAAGAATCATGGGCGATCCACGGCGTCTACAGCGCGTTTGATTTCACACCCGACGGTCGATCCATCGTGATTTGGGCGAAAGGGAAAATCCGCCGGATCGATCTGGAAAGCGGCGATTCCGAAATCATCCCGTTTCGGATCCGCGACAAGCGAACCGTCAAGACCGTCGTTCGCCACAAGACGCCGGTCGCCGAAGACGATTTCGATGTCAAGATGTTGCGCGACGTCTGTGTGTCGCCGACCGGTGACCGGGTCGCCTATCAAGCACTCGGATACATCTACGTTAAATCCCTGCCCGACGGTGCCCCCGTTCGTTTGACCGAACAAACCCGGCACTTCGAATTTGCACCGTGTTTCTCCCGTGACGGACAATACATCGTTTACACCACTTGGAACGATCGAGATCTCGGAACGATCCGAATCGCATCGACCGATCCGGCGGCCGACGAAAACTGGATCGTGACCGATCAACCGGGGCACTACACGAACCCGACGTTTTCGCCGGATGGAAGACGGCTGGTGTATGAACGCCGCGGCGGCGGCCACCTGCGGTCGGCGCTGTGGTCGCGCGAGCAAGGGATTTATCAAATCGATTGGCGTGACGGGGTGGCAGAGCAGATCACCAAATCGGGGAGCGATCCACAGTTCGCCGCCTCGGGCGATCGGATTTTTTTGACGCGACGGAGCGGCGGAAAAGAATCCGACAACGTCACCCTGTATTCGGTCGACCTTTCCGGCCAACACGCCCGCGATCACTACACGAGTGATTGGGCGACCGAGATGCAGATCTCGCCGGACGGAAAGTCGCTGGCGCTGATCGAGCGGTTTCATGTCTATGTGACTCCTTTCGTTCAGGCCCCGTCGGCGATCAAAGTCGGTCCCGGCGGCAAGGGGTTGCCGATCGCCAAGGTCAGCGAACAAGCCGGCGACTTTGTGCATTTTTCCGGTGACGGTGCGGCATTGCACTGGTCCCTCGGACCGGAACTGTTTACCTGCGACGTTTCCCGAGCGATGGTCGCATTGGCAAGCGACGGTGCTGAACCGGACGTTGCTCCATCGGATCAGGCGGAAACAGAGCAGGCTGAAGCGGAAGCAGATGCCCAGGCCGTCCAGAACGTCCACATCGGCTTCACCCATCATCACGCCAAACCCGCTGAAACCCGTGCACTGGTCGGCGGAAAGATCGTCACGATGGGTCCGGCCGGGGTGATCGAAGACGGCGTCGTCTTGATCCGCGGCAATCGAATCGTTGCCGTGGGAAGTCGCGAGGACGTCGAGTTGCCAGACGATGCGATCAAAACGAACCTCCAGGGCCAAATCGTATTGCCGGGTTTGATCGACACCCACGCCCACGGGGCCCAAGCAACCGACGGGATCACGCCTCAACAAAACTGGATCGATTACGCCCGTCTGGCGTTCGGCGTCACCACGATCCATGACCCCAGCAATGACACGCACAGTATTTTCGCAGCCAGCGAAATGACCAAGGCGGGCGTGATCCATGCCCCACGAACGTTTTCGACGGGCAAGATTCTGTACGGTGCGACCGGCTCCTACAAAGCCGAAATCGAATCCCTGGCCGACGCCGAGTTTCATCTCAAACGGATGAAGGCCGTGGGAGCGTTCAGTGTGAAAAGCTACAACCAACCGCGACGCGATCAACGACAACAGGTCTTGGCGGCGGCTCGAAAGTTGGACATGTTGGTCGTCCCCGAAGGCGGTTCGACGTTCATGCACAACATGACCATGATCGTCGATGGACACACCGGGATCGAACACACCTTGCCGGTGCAAACGGCCTATGACGACGTCATGGATCTATGGCGAGGCACTGGCGTGGGATACACGCCGACGTTGAACGTCGCCTACGGGGGACTCTCGGGCGAGCGTTACTGGTACCAGATCGACGACCTGTGGTTGCACACACGGTTGAAAACGTTCATCCCTCCCCACATCTTGAACCCCCGCGCCCGACGCCGCGAAAAATCACCGTTGGAAGATTACAACCACATCAAGGTCGCGGAAATCGCCAGACAAGTGGTCGAGCAGGGCGGGCTGGTTCAAACCGGTGGTCATGGTCAGCTTCCGGGAATCTGCACGCACTGGGAAATGTGGAGTTTCGTGCAGGGAGGAATGACTCCCATGCAGGCGCTCACTTGTGGAACGATCAACGGAGCGAAGTACTTGGGGCTGGATGACGATCTGGGATCGATCGAAGCGGGCAAGTTGGCGGACCTGATCGTGATCCGCCGGGGCGCCGATCCGACCACGCAGATTCGCGACTCGGAAAAAATCCAATTCGTGATCGCCGACGGCAACCTGTTCGAAGCCGACCGGATGAATCGCATCGGAGACAATGCGCCCCGGGCGGAGTTCTTTTGGGAAGCCAACGCCGGTGCGGGCGTGTCGGCGACGGCATCCGAATCGGTCGGTTGCAGTTGCCATCGCGGGCGGTAGGTCATGCTGTGCGTGACAACCGGCATGCACAGCATGCCCTACGCTTCACGCAGCAACTGCATGAACCGGCCGAGCAATTGGTCGGTGGCGGGCGTGTCTTGCACGCTCGCCTCGAACGCTTCCAGCGAGTCTCCGGTGATCGATTTGACGTAGGCCGGATAAGCGTGGATCCGTTGGATGAAGGCGAGGCGATCCAATTCGGGATGAAACTGAGTTCCGTAGATCGGCCGATCCTTGACTCGGAACGCCTGGTTTTGGTTCGTTTCACTCCGCGCCAACAAGACGGCTTGCGGGGGCAGCCGGACGACGCAGTCCTGGTGTCCCATCGGGGCGAGAAAGCGGTCTCCCAATGGCCCGAACAGTGGATCGTCACGTCCGGCCTGGGTCAGTTGAACTTCGATCGACCCCAGTTCCGCGCGTGAGGCGTCGGTCACGACTTCACCGCCGAGCGCCTTGGCCATTGCCTGGAATCCCCAGCAGGAAGCGAACGTCGGCTTGCCCAATTCAACCAACTCCCACATCGCCAGCAGAGCCGGCGGCAGCCAGTCTCCCCCCTCGGCGACCGAGTAGTCACCGCTGCCCCCCAGCAGCACAACATCGACGGCATCGAGTTCTTCGATCGTGGGCGGGCCGGCCAGCAAATCGTGAACCCCGATTTGAGATCGGTCGCAGTTCAACGCTCTGGCAAAACACCCGATCTCCTGATCGCGCATCTTGTCGTCCGCATTGCGGATCTGCAGCAACAAAAATCTGTCCATCAAACGCATTGTCTCCCACGGTCGATCACGGTTCCGACGAGAGTTTATCACACCCTGTCAATCTCTACCGGTTACACGGATTGCCCGAGACGTGTGTCGAGCTTTTGAGGCTTAGACCCACTACAAGACGAAGCATCGCGACAATCGCTCCGATAGAACGTTCGTATTGCATGTCGATCGGATGTGCTTTGGATCAGCTTGGCAGGGAAGCCCGTTGATCATTTCTCATTTGGGAGCTTAGCGGTGCGCACGGATGCCATTAGATGTCGCAAGATGTCGCTATCGGCTTTTTGCTTGTTGTCTGTGGTCGGCTGTGCTCAAGTCGGCCCGCACCCCGCGCCGCCGGCGACCGCGACAATCAATGCATCGTCCCTTGCGCCCCCGATGCGCGCAGCGCCCAACGGCACGCAATCCACCGCCGCCACGCCGGTGCGATCCACAGCAACACCTGAGCCGGCCGGTGGGGTCGACACGGTCGCCTACGCGGAAGACGAAGACGGAGAGGCGATCAGTTTTGCCGACCAATTGGAACGAATCGCATTGCAGCCGGTCGATCTCCAGGCTGTTGAATCGCGATTGGAATCGTTTAGCGATTTGGTGACGGCCGACGGGGCGCAGACGGTTGGCGAAAACGTCTACTCGCTCGAGCAACTCGAGCAACTCGCGCTCGGCAACAATCCTGCGATCATCGCCGCCGGCGCGACCGCCGCCAAGGCCGCCGGGTTGCGGAACCAAGTGGGGACTCGCCCGAATCCGACATTGGGCTATTTCGGGCAACAACTCGCCGATGAAAATACCGACCAGCACGGCGTGTTTGTGGAACAGGAATTTGTTCGTGGAAACAAGTTAGAACTCAATCGAGAAGTCTTGGGCCACACGATGTCGGCCCAACGTTGGGAAATGCAGACCCAGCGGTTTCGTGTCTTGACGGATGTTCGTGTCCGCTTTTTCGAGGCCGTCGCGGCGCAGCGACGAGCCGACGCAACGCGCAATTTTGAAACGGTCGCCCGTCGCGGAGTTCAGATCGCGATGGAGCGTCAAGAAGCCGAAGAGGGCAATTTGATCGAGGTCTTGCAGGCCCAGACGCTGCTCAGTGAAATCATGCTTGCCGCCGAGCAGGCGGAAATCGAGTATCGGGGTGCGTGGCAAGACCTGGCCGCCGTCGCCGGACTGGGGGATACCGCCCCAGCGCGATTGGTCGACGCTCCCGCGACGCCACAGTCATCCCGCGATTGGGAAGCCGCTTACAGCCAGATTCTGGCCGAGAGTCCCGAATTATCCGCCGCCAACGCGTTGGTCTGTGAAAAATACGCGTTGCTGAAACGACAACGCGTGCAGATGGTTCCCAACCTGAACGCTCAGTTCGGTGCCGGCTATGACAATGCCACCGACTCGGGCATGATCAATTTGCAATTCGACGCGCCCCTTCCCGTCTGGAACAAAAACGCTGGCAACATCTCCGCAGCCTACGCCGACTACACGCGAGCCCTTGAGGATGTCAAACGCATCGAACAAGCGATCAAGGCCAGACTGGCACGGACCGCACAAGCCTTCGATTCCTCGCTGGCGGCGGTCACGAAGTACGAGCAAGAGATCATTCCCCAGACGCAAAAAAGTTTGGACCTGAGTGAAGAGGCCTACCGAGCCGGTGAACTGGAGTTCTTGCAAGTCCTGGTCGTTCGCCGCAGCTATTTTGAATCGGCGATCCGATTGATTACCGCCCAAGGTCGACTGGCACAGGCCGACGCCCAAGTCGAAGGGCTGTTGTTGACCGGCGGCCTGGACGCCCCGGCCGACTACACCGACGGCGACGGAATCCGCGGCGCGTCCTTCGGCGGACAGTGACGCTGACGGAGGCGGAATCGAAAGGCAAAACGATGGGGGCAAAACGATGGGGGCAGAACGATGAGATGGCAGAATGATGAGATGGCAGAATGATGGGGTGGCTGCTGGGACTCTGCAGGTTTTGCTCCAATCGCTCGCTCCCCCCTGTCTCCCTGTCTTCATCATTCTGCCCCGAATCGTTCTGCCTTCTTCTCGTCTTCCGCGTGGCATTGTCTTGCCCCCATCGTTTTGCCCGTCTCCGCGTCGGCACGTTGAACTGAAAGATCGCGTGAAAGGCAAGAGTTGTTCACGCTCTGGACAGTTTCTATCCATCGCAACCTCGCCAGCGACTTCATCAGATTGAGATTCCGGTGAGAAACGGTGGGCATTGGCGGGAATCGCGGGTGTTGTAGCGAGGGAGTCGCCGGGGAGCGTTTTGGCACATCGGTTGCAAACCCGTCGAGATGTTGATGGGAAGGTGATCACCGCGTGTGCCGAGATGTTCGATGCCGAAATCACTGATAGAATGCGAACTCTCCAACCGCTTGAATCAAGCACACGAGCCGGAGGGTGGCTGGCGTCTTGTCACGCTGGTGCCTCGAATTCCCAGCATTCGTCAGTGTTTTCGCATGTCCAACCGCGTGTCCGCCCTGTCATCGATCCTGCGTTCGCCGACGCGAATTCTGGGGATCGTCTTGATGCTGGTTTTCACTGCCGAAGTCGGCGTGATGTTTCTGTTGCCCCACGTGATGCCCGAGTTTCTGGGTGAAACGGGAAAGGCGGTGCTCGATGCGGTGTTGCTGACGATGGTTTGCGCGCCCGTGCTGTGGTGGGTCATCATCGGCCCCTTGCGGCGAATCGCGATCCAGGAACATCAACGTTCCGAAACGATCGTGGCCAACGCCAGCGAGGGGATCATCACGTTTGACAGTCAGGGGCGTGTTGCGTCGTGCAATCGCGCCAGTTCGGAACTGTTGGGCGTCGACCCCGCCGATTGGGTCGGAAAAACAACACAGTCGCGGATGCCGGACTTTCCCCGTTCGTTCGAGACGCTTCCCTGTGAGTTTCGAATCGACGTCGATCGGCACGACGGGACGTCGTTTCCGGTCCAGGTCTCCGTCAGCGAATACCCCTCCGAAACGGGGCAATTAAGAATCGCGATCCTCCGCGATTTGACCGAGTTCGAACGGGCCGAACGAGAACGATTGCTGATGGCACGCGAAACCGAAGCGTTGCGGGCACAACAGATGGCGACGCTTGCTCAACTGGCCACGGGCGTCGCACACGAGATCCGCAATCCGCTGACGTCCATCAAGATGTTGATCCAGGTCAATCGCAGCAAGTTCGCCGACGAGGGGCTGCCGACCGACGATCTGGAATTGGTCGAACACGAGATTCGGCGGATGGAACGTTCGGTCAATGGTCTGCTCGACTACGCTCGCCCCGAACACGGTGAGTCGAAGACGTTTCCGATTCAAGACGCGATTGGTCGTACCGTGCAATTGATCGACGGACGGTGTGGCACACAAAACGTCAGCCTGACGCTGAACTGTCCCGATGCCCCAATTTTCATCGATGGAGACGTCGCACAGCTTCAACAATTGCTCTTGAACCTGACCCTCAACTCACTCGATGCGATGCCCAAGGGAGGCGAATTGGCAATCGAGGTCACGTCCGATGAGTCGCAAGTCGAGGTAACGGTTGCGGACACCGGCGAAGGGATCAGCGAGACGATGTTGGACAAACTGTTTACACCCTTTGCGACCAGCAAACCCAATGGCGTCGGTCTGGGGCTGGGGATCTGTCGCCGGATCGCCCAGTCACATCACGGCAGCTTGGTCGGATCCAACCGAATCCCCGACGGGGCACAGTTTCGATTGACGCTGCCGATTGCCGGTCAATTGGACGGTCAATTGGACGGCGAAGCGGACAGAGATTCCGGCGACACGCCGAAGAGCGAGGAATCATGCAAAGCCTGTTAGTCATCGATGACGAAACCTCGATTTTGAAGGCGTTTGAGCGTGCGTTCACGACGGAAACGACCGCGGTCATGACCGCAAATAACGGCGTCGACGGAGAAGCCTTGTTCATCCAGGCCAAACCCGACGTCGTGGTTTTGGACCTCAGCCTTCCCGACACCAACGGCTTGGAATTATTCAAGCGGCTGCGCGAGATCGATCCCCGCATCCCCTTCATTTTCATCACCGGTCACGGCACCGTCGAATCGGCAATTGAAGCGACCAAGTTGGGAGCGTACGACTATCTGTTCAAACCGTTGGAACTGGATGAGATGCGTGCGTTGCTGGAAAAGGCGTTTAACCTCAGCCGCATGGTGCGAGTCCAACCGGTGCTGGCCGATGAAGATGCGCCGATGGGTGACTCGGTTGCCGACGCCATCGTCGGTCGTTGTCACGCGATGAAAGAAGTTTACAAGGCGATCGGCCGCGTGGCGTCGCAAAACCTGACCGTTCTGCTGTTGGGCGAAAGCGGAACCGGCAAGGAAGTCGTCGCCCAAGCGATCTATCACCACAGCGCCCGAGCCAGCGGACCGTTCCAAGCGATCAATTGTGCGGCGATTCCCGACGCCTTGTTGGAAAGCGAGATCTTTGGCCACGAGAAAGGAGCGTTCACCGACGCCCATCGCCAGCGGATCGGCAAATTGGAACAGGCCGACCGCGGCACGTTGTTCTTGGACGAAGTCGGTGACATGTCGCCGTTGACGCAAGCCAAACTGTTGCGTGTCCTGCAAGACCAGACATTTGAACGTGTCGGCGGCAACACTCCGATCAAAGTCGACGCACGGATCATCGCGGCGACGAATCATGATTTGAAAAAGCTCGTCACCGAAGGCCTGTTTCGGTCGGACCTCTATTTCCGACTCAGCGTCGTGACCATCCATCTGCCTCCGTTACGCGAGCGTGAAGATGATTTGAAGGTGTTGGCCGAGTATTTTCTGCGACGTTACAGCAACGAATTTGGCAAGGACATCCGAACGATCGCGCCCGAGACGCTCGAAATCTTGGATCAATATCACTGGCCCGGCAATGTTCGAGAACTGGAAAGCGTGATGAAACAGTCGCTGTTGACGGCACGAGGCAACATTCTGCTGCCCGACTTTCTGCCACCACTCAGCGCCGGCAGCCCGCAAGCGGACTCGCAAGCCGACACATCGAGTCTTCTTTCCGAACCGTTTGTCGACCGCCGTTTGAAAGAGGGGACGGACAATCTGTATGCCGAAGCGATCTCGATCGCCGAACGGCAACTGATCACGCAAGTGCTGGCCCACACCACGGGCAACCAACTCAAAGCCGCGACGATCCTGGGCATTTCCCGCGTCACACTTCGCAGCAAAATCAAATCACTGGGCATCGACATCAATCAGTTCACCTAAGCGTTCAACCGCAGTGAAGTTTCGGATCTCAGGCTTCCAGGCTCGTCATCGCATGATCCGTCAGTGCAGTGTCGGCTCCGGTTCGCCATGATGCGTCAATTCGATGTTCTTCAGTCCACGCGCGAACCAAGGATAGATGCAAGGCACCACCAAGGAGGTCAACAGGGTCGAGGTGATCAATCCCCCGATCACCACCGTTGCCAGCGGACGTTGCATTTCCGCGCCGTCGCTCGTTGACAGTGCCATCGGCAGGAATCCCAGACTCGCCACCAAGGCGGTCATCAGCACCGGCCGCAGTCGCACCTGGGCGGTTTCGGCACTCACCTCGCGCAGTGGCATCCCGGTATGACGCAGATGTTCCGCGGCACTGACCCAAACCAACCCGTTCAGGACCGCGACACCGAATAGCGCGATAAACCCGACGCCGGCGGAAATGCTGAAGGGCATCGAACGCAAGTACAGCGCGATCACGCCGCCGGAAGCCGCCATCGGGACGGCCAAAAAGATCAGCAGTGCCAATCGCAGGGATCCCAGACTGGTGTGCAACAGCAGCATGATGATGATCAACACGATCGGCAGAATGATGGCGAGTCGACGACTGGCCGATTGCAGATTTTCAAAGTCACCGCCCCAACGAATCTCGTAGCCGGGTGCGAAGTCAACCTTTTCTTCCACAGCGGCTTGTGCCTCGTTGACGAACGTCGCGACGTCACGCCCACGCACGTTGGCGGAAATAAATGTCCGCCGCCGTTGGCCTTCGTGTTCGATCGTCGGCGGTGTTTCTTCCAACCGGATGTCCGCAAGCTCCTTCAGCGGGATCGATTGACCGGCTGAATCGGCGACCGGGACCTGTTCGAGCAGTTTGAGGTTTTCTCGCCAATCGACCGGGACACGCACCATGATCGGATAACGCGCGCGGCCTTCAAAAATTTGACCGACCTGGTGCCCGCCGAGCGACGAGACGACGTCGAGCACGGTTTGCGCGTCGATGCCGTATTGTGCCAGTGCTTGTGGTTTGGTTTTGATGGTCAACGTCGACAGGTTGGCCTGGTAGTCCGCTTTGACGTCCACGGCGCCGGGAATCGATCGCAGCACCGACTCGATCTCTTTGCCCTTGATTCCCAGTTCTTCCATGTCGTCCCCGTACAACAAGACGGCGACATCGGCTTTGACGCCGGCGACCAATTCGTCGACCCGCATTTCGATCGGTTGGGTAAATCCGAAGGCGACGCCGGGAACGTTTGCGTTCAGCTCATCGGACATCTGTTCGATCAATTCGTCACGCGTCTTCGGCTGCGGCCAACTGGCGACGGGCTTGAGCAACACCCAGACGTCCGTTTGGTGCACGCCCATCACATCGTTGGCGATCTCCGGCCGCCCGGTTTTGGAAAACACGGTTTGGACTTCGGGGTACTTTTTCAGGATGTTTTCGATCTGGGTCGACATTTCGATCGATCCCTCCAGCGTCGCGCTGGGCAATCGCAACGCTTCGACCAACAGGTCGCCCTCTTCCAACCGCGGCATGAACTCCGCACCCAAATGGCGTGCCATCGGCAAACTGACCGCGAACACCGTCAGCGCCGAGGCGATCGTCACGATGGGGT
Source organism: Stieleria sedimenti (assembly GCF_025060895.1). Taxonomy (GTDB): domain Bacteria; phylum Planctomycetota; class Planctomycetia; order Pirellulales; family Pirellulaceae; genus Stieleria; species Stieleria sedimenti. The sequence continues at coordinate 13,500 of NZ_JANZKV010000195.1, forward strand.
GCTTGATCGCGCGGGTGACCAGTGGTGTGTAAAAGAATTTCACCACACGCACCAGAAAGACCTCTTTCTCGTTCATCTTTTTGGGAAGAAAGATCGAGGCCATCGCTGGCATAAACGATAAGGAGAGAATCAATGATCCTCCCAACGCGAAGAGCACCGTCAACGCCATCGGCCGGAACAGTTTTCCTTCGGTCCCTTCCAGCAGCAGGATTGGCAGGAAGACGACGGCGATGATCAGTTCGCCAAACATGGTCGGTTTGCGGACTTCGACGGCCGCGTCACGGATCACGTCTTCGTGTTTGGTGTCACCGTTGTCGTGCGAGAGTTTGCGGATGCAGTTTTCAACCATGATGACACTACTGTCGACGATCAATCCGAAATCGATCGCGCCCAGACTCATCAGGCTGGCGGTGACGCCGGTGTAGGCCATCACGTTCGTGGCGAACAACATCGACAGCGGGATCGCCAAGGCAACGATGATCCCGGCGCGAAGGTTGCCCAGCATCAGCAACAGCACCACGATCACCAACATGCCGCCTTCGGTCAGATTGGTCAGCACCGTTTTCAGCGTTCGACCGATCAGCGCTGCGCGGTCATAGGTCACTTCCAACGTCACGCCTTCGGGCAGCGTGACCTCGATCTCTTTCAGCCGCTGTTTCGCCGCGGTGACGACCTCGCGTGAATTTTCGCCGATCAGCATCATCACCAATCCCGTCACGACTTCGCCCCGTCCGTCACGTGTGACCGCACCCTGACGCGTCATCGGCTGGATACCGACTTCGGCGATGTCGCGAATCAGAATCGGATTGCCATCGCTTTCGCGGCGAACCACCACCTCTTCGATGTCCTGAGCGGTTTCCAGCAGCGACACACCGCGAATGAAACGCTGTTCGCCGTGGTGGATCACGTAGCCGCCGCCGGACGTGTTGTTGTTGTTCTGCAGACGCTCGAACAGCAATTCCATCGAAATGCCATAGCTTGTCATGCGGTCGGGGTCGGGTTGCACCTCGAACGTCTTGTAGTAACCGCCGTGCGTGTTGATTTCCGTCACGCCGCTGACTTCACGCAAGCGTGGCGCGACGTCCCATTCCAACAGCGTCCGCAACTGCATCGGGGTGTGCCGGTCGCTGCGGACTTCAAACTGCAGGATTTCTCCCAGTGCGGTCGTCAACGGTCCGACGGTCGGTGATCCGTATCCGGGCGGAATGCTGGCTGCGGCATCCCCCAGGCGTTCGGTCACGAGTTGTCGGGCACGATAAATATCGGTGCCTTCGGTGAACACAATCGTGACGACGGAGATGCCGAATTTGGAGACACTGCGGAGCTCTTCGACGTCGGGCAGCCCGCCCATGGTGTTTTCGACCGGGTACGTGACGTAGCGTTCGACTTCGACCGGCGAAAGTGAACCGGCGTCGGTGACGACTTGCACTTGCACGTTCGTCATGTCCGGCACCGCGTCGATCGGCAGGTGCAGCGCCGAGTACATTCCCGCGGCGGCCATCAACAATGTCAGAATGATGACCAGACCACGGTTGGTCAGTGAGAGTTCAATGATGCGAGTGAGCATGGTGCCGGGGTCGGAGTTGCTGCGCGGTGATGGAGATTCAGTGGTGTGTCAACCGTTGGTGTTTAGCCTTTAGGCGATTCTCGGTCGCTGCGACGCAGCG
>NZ_JANZKV010000196.1 GCF_025060895.1 Stieleria sedimenti
AGATGAGGGCCCGTAGGCTCGCGCCAAACGGCTGATATTCGTTTGACATCAGCCGGTTCGCGCCAGCGTCCGGGCCCCCTCATTCATGTTAACTTAGCGGTATTGGGGTAAACCCTGCTCCGCAGGCGGACTGAGTCCGCAAAGCGGTGGGCAAACCGAAGGCTTCCAGCCAATCCCACTTAAAACGACTCGCCCGCTTAGGCTTCGCCGGCGCGTTTCACGACCTTGTCGATCAAGCCGTACTCGCGAGCTTCTTCGGCGCTCATGAAGCGGTCCCGATCGGTGTCCGTTTCAATTTTTTCCAGCGAGTGACCGGTGTGATCGATCATGATTTCGTTCATGCGTTTCTTGATCCGCCGCAGTTCTTCGACGTGGATCTCGACTTCCCGCGCGGTGCCTTGCATGCCGGCAAGCGGTTGGTGAATCATGATCCGCGCGTTGGGCAGAGCGAAGCGTTTGCCGGCGGCTCCGGCGGTCAACAGCACGGCGCCCATCGAGGCGGCTTGACCGATGCAGTAGGTGGCGACGTCACAGGAGACGAATTGCATGGTGTCGTAGATCGCCATCCCGGCGGTGATGCTTCCACCGGGGCTGTTGATATACAGGTGGATGTCCGCCTTGGGATCGTCGCTCATCAGGAACAGCATCTGAGCGACGAGCGAGTTGGAGATCTGGTCATCGACTTGTTGACCGAGAAAGATGATTCGGTCTTTGAGTAGTCGGCTATAGATGTCGTAAGTGCGTTCTTCGCGTCCGCTCTTTTCAACGACGTAGGGAATCAGTGGCATATCGGTATTCTTGGTTAGTTTGACGGGAGAGGGAAAACGAGACGGCGACGGCTCAGTTGGCGTCTTCGTCTTCGTCTTCGACCGGCGGCTTGGTCAGGATATCGTCGACCAATCCGTACTCTTTGGCTTCGGTGGCCCCCAGGAAGAAATCGCGATCGGTGTCTTCGGCGATTTTCTCGACCGGCTGTCCCGAGTGGCTGGCGATGATTTGGTTCAGCACATCGCGATAGCGGAACATTTCGGCCGCTTGGATTTCGATGTCGCTGACCTGTCCGCCGACGCCGCCCATCGGCTGGTGCATCATCACACGGCTGTTGGGCAGACAGTACCGTTTGCCTTTGCTGCCGCCGACCAACAAGACGGCCGCCCCGCTGCAGGCCTCACCGACGCAGTACGTCGCGACCGGGCACGAGAGAATCTGCATCGTGTCGTAAATCGCCAACGTCGCGGTGACGCTTCCGCCGGGAGAATTGATGTAGAAATGGATGTCCTTGCGGCGATTTTCGCTCTGCAAATACAGCAACTTCATCACCAACTCGTTGGCGTTGCCGTAGTGGATTTCGCCTTGCAAAAAAACAATGCGATTTTCAAGCAGCAAGTCCCCGAGCGTCAGTTGACGCTGGCGTTGGTAACTCTGGTAGGCGTGGCTACCGGAAATCGGGTTACCGGAGAGCTGGCTCGCGGCAAGCGGGTGCGTTAACGGTGAATCCATAAAGTGTCTTTGGGAGTTAAAAGCAACGAAATCGCAGCGGGATCAGACCGAACAATCGATGCGTCGGCCTCGCAGTGACCGCTTAGTGTTCGCATCTGGGGAGAATCTGACAAGACCAGTGCCCCCGACCGCAAGGTCAGTCTGACCGCAAGGCCAGTCTGTAGGTTCAGGCCGACACCGGTTGCATCACACCGATTGCATCACACGGAATGCAAATCGGATACCAAACCGCAGCTGGCGTCGCAAGATTCACTATCTTGACATTTTGCCGTCACACTGGCATCAATAGCATGTCGCGGCGGATGTCGTCCTGCCAAGCTGGCATGTGATCGAAGTTGTCGACGACGCGCGAAAGTGCTTCGACTCCATTAGAATTCTGGACCCGGCAACCGTTGAGACGTGACGGACAGTGACACCTCCTGCAGTCACACCTCCTGTATTCCCACTCGAATCCTCCCCATGCCCAACGAACCCCGTGACAAATCGAAGTGTCCGACCTGCGGAAAACGCTTTCGGATGGACGAAACCGATGCCCCGCCGTTCTGCTGCCAGCGCTGTCGGCTGATCGATTTGGGCCGCTGGCTGGACGAGGACATCGGCCTGCCATTCGAATCCGACGAATCGCCCAAGACGATCGACCCGGACCTGACGCGTTAAAGACCTTTACATTAGCGAAGAAAGCGGCGAAACTACCCAATCAAGCAACGAAGCCTTTCCCGCCGTCTGGGTGGGGAAGGTTTCTTTTTTCAGTGACCCGTGGAGAGTGTGATGGTTGAATCGGTGCCGATGACCCGAGAGGGATACAACAAGATCAAAGCCGAAATCGAGCATCTTGATCGTGAAGTGATGCCCGAGATCGCCGACAAAATCGCCGTGGCGCGCGAAGAAGGCGACTTGAAGGAAAACGCGGAATACCACGCCCAGCGTGAGAATCAAGGCAAAGTCCAAGCGCGGATCAACCTGCTCAAAGACAAACTCGCCCGCGCCACGATCGTCGACATGTCGGAACTGCCCCGCGACGAAGTCGTCTTCGGTTGCACCGTCACGGTCGAAGACCAGGACGACGGCATGGAGGAGGAATTCACGTTCGTCGGCGCCGGAGAAGACGACTACAAGTCCGGAAAGATCCTGGTCACCAGCCCGATCGGCAAAGGTCTGATCGGGAAAAAGGTCGGGGAAATTGCCAAGATCGAAGTCCCCGCCGGCATGATGACGCTGAAAGTCACCAAAATCGAGTTCCCCGACGTCTAACGTCTGGGAGCCGCCTGGTTTCGCTGCTTCGCAGCGAAACCAGGCGGCTGAAGCCTGCACACCAGCACTCGTTGGTGTCCAGCCTTTA
>NZ_JANZKV010000197.1:0-26175 GCF_025060895.1 Stieleria sedimenti
CTAAAGGCTGGACACCAACGCGTCCCGTTTCGCGGACCAGATTCACTGCTCATCACGATGTCCAACGAACCACACGAACGGACCGGCGACGATCTGCCGATTGTCGTCGCGGCGCTGTACCGATTCGTCGCCTTGCCGCACTTCCAAGACTTGCGACCGTCGATCGAAGCGGTGCTTGTCGAGAACAACGTCAAGGGATCGTTGTTGTTGGCGACCGAAGGCATCAATGGGACCATCGCGGGCTCGCGCGCCGGCATCGATGCCGTGCTGGACCACTTGCGGTCGATTCCCGAGTTTGCGGATCTGGACGTCAAAGAATCCAGGTGTGCCGAACAACCGTTTCGACGCAGCCGAGTCCGATTGAAACGCGAGATCGTGACGATGGGCGTGGAGGGGATCGATCCTCAAGAATCGGTCGGAACGTATGTCGATCCGCGGGACTGGAACGATTTGATTTCCGATCCCGAGGTCGTCCTGGTCGATACCCGAAACGAATACGAGATCTCCATCGGCAGCTTCGAAGGTGCCCAGAATCCGCACACGGAATCCTTTCGCGAGTTTCCCGAGTTTGTCGACCAGCAGCTCGATCCGTCCAAGCAAAAAAAGGTCGCGATGTACTGCACCGGCGGAATCCGCTGTGAAAAGTCGACGGCGCTGCTGAAACAAAAAGGGTTCCAAGAGGTCTACCACCTCCGCGGCGGTATCTTGAAGTATTTGGAAACCGTCCCGCCGGAGGAGTCAAAGTGGAACGGCGACTGCTTCGTGTTCGACCAGCGCGTTTCGGTCGGCCACGGATTGGCCGAGGGCGAGCACGTGATGTGTTTCGCCTGTGGATGGCCGGTGTCGAAAGAGGATCAGCAGCACCCGGATTTTAAGGCCGGCGTGCACTGCCCCAATTGCGTCAACGAGATCTCGGAAGAACGCAAGCGACGCTTCGCCGAGCGGCAAGCGATGTGGGAAAAGCAGGGCCGTTTGAAGTCGGGGGAATGACGTCGGGGGAACGATGGGGGCAAAACGATGGGGGCAAAACGATGGGGGCAAAACGATGGGGGCAAAACGATGGGGGCAAAACGATGGGGGCAAAACGATGGGGGGCGTGGCTGGTAGGGGGCCGTCTATTGCATCTCGTTCCCAGGCTCCTGCCTGGGAACGCACTGTCGTGGAGGCTCCCGCCTCCTGGCCGCTATGCCCCAAATGATTCTGCCAACCCTCTCTCCGCCCTGTTATTCCCGAGTCGGGCGGACGTCCTCGAGGATCTTTTCCAACTGTCGCATGCTGCGCGAGAGCAGGACACGAACCGACACGTCGCTTTTGCCGAGTTTTTCGGCGATCTTCTTGGTCGGCAATCCTTCGGCATAGCGCATTCGAATCGCTTGTCGTTGCTCTTCACCGAGCGACTCGACGGCCGCTTGCATTCGCATCATCCGCACGTCTCGGCTGAACGCCGCGCTGGGGCTGGTCATGCTGGCGGCCAGCAGTTGTTCCAGCCCGGGGGCGGAATCGCCGGAGGATCTGCCGCTGCCGGCGGCGTTGAGGGATTGTTGTCGATTCACATCGCGTCGCTTGGCATCAAAATGAAAGCGATGGGCATCGATGACGCGTCGGCGGGCGAGTTGTTGCAGCCAGTCCATCGGCGAATACTCCTCCAGCGGAGCGGTCTCCAGGCCGGCAAGGGCTGCGGCGGAGACTTCCTGGACCAAATCATCGACTTCGACGACAGCCAGCAGGTGTTCGCCGGTGATCGATCGCACGAAACCGGATAGCTGGGCGTGGTGCAGCCGGATGTATTCCGCCAGCGCCGTCGCATCGTTTTGTTTGATCCGCTCGATCAACGCCGATTCAGCAGAGGATTCATCGGACATTTCAAATCGTCTTGATGGCAAGGGTTGGCAAGGCTCAGGATTGATCCGCAACGGTTGGGTTGATCCGCAGCAGTTGGGCAGCTCCGCAGCAGTTGGGCAGCTCCGCAGCGGGTGCGTGAATCGTCACCAACGAGTATAACGGAGATCAACCGACCGGCGGTTTGCACGCGGCAAACGCTCTCCTGCTCGTCTACTCCGTTCCATGACCGACAGGACACCCATTACTGACGACGCATCCGGGCCGGCTGCCGGTTCGGCCCGGTCGGTGGATCCCAACGCGACCACCGACGTCCCGAATCGGGAATCCGACGGTCCGTCGCCGATCGATCTGGACCAGATGGATGAGTTGTTGGAACAGGCTCTGGAGCAATACCTGCAAGCCGCTCCGTTGAGTTCGCCACAGGAACTGATGCGGTTTCTGCCCGATGTCGATCTGGCAACCCGGCGATTCCTGTTGGTCGAATTGATCAAATTGGACATGGCCAGTGTCTCCGAAGCCACGGTCACCGGATCACAGCTGGGCGTGACGCCGCGCGTCGAAGATTACTTGACGCATTTTTCCGACGTGATGACCGCGGCGGATGTACCGCTGGATTTGTTGATGGAGGAAATTCAGTTGCGTAAGGAGGCTGGCGAAGTGCTTGATCCGGCCGACTATGCCAAACGGTTTCCCCAACACGACTCGATGATCGCCGAACTGCTGGGCGGGCAGTTGAGCGCAAAACCCGAAGCGACCGCCGCGGTCGCCTATCGCAAACGCCCGCCCGAGTTTCAAATCGGGCAACAGGTCGATGACTTTGTGATCATCCAGACGCTCGGCAGCGGCGCGTTCGCCAACGTGTACTTGGCCCGCCAGCTGTCGATGAGTCGATTGGTGGCGTTGAAGGTTTCCAAGGGCACCGGTGACGAACCCCAGGCATTGGCTCAGTTTGATCATCTGAACATCGTCCGCGTCTATGATCAACGGATGCTCGACGACCCGCCGTCGCACCTGTTGTACATGCAGTTCCATCCCGGCGGAACGTTGGCCGACGTGGTCGAACGCGTGCGTCACACGCGGCCTTGGGATCGATCCGGCGAGATGATCTTGCAAGCGGTCGATCGGTCATTGTTAAAGACCGCCCAGGCGGTTCCTGAACGATCGGCGCTGCGGGAAGCACTGCGGACGATGTCTTGGCCGATGGCCGTTGCCTGGGTCGGAATCCAATTGTCTCGCGCGCTTGAGAGCGCCCACCGACGTGGCGTGATGCACCGCGACGTCAAACCGGCCAACGTTTTGTTGTCGGCCGAGGGTGTTCCCAAATTGGCCGATTTCAACGTCAGCTTTTCCGGCAGCGCCGGACGGGCCGGAGCGGCCAGCAGTTTCGGCGGTTCGATCGGTTACATGGCGCCCGAGCACCTCCGCGCGATCTCCGCGACGACGTTCTCGGCGGTCGAGGAGGTGGGACCGAAAGCCGACTTGTATTCGCTGGCGATCTTGTTGTGGGAACTTTGGCAAGGCAGACGCCCGTTCGAATCCGAAGGGCGGCCGAAATCCTGGACCGATGCGGTCGAGCAGCAGCTTACCGCCCGCTCGTCGCTGAGCGCCCCGTCGTCGCAAAGCGAAGACGCCCTGGCGAGGTTGTTGGAAAAGATTCTGCGGCAAACGCTGGCTTTCGATCCCAACGATCGGATCGGATCGGGAGCGGAAATGGAAGCCCGATTGATCTTGGCACTGCACCCCGACGCGGCACAATTGTTTGATCCAGAACCGGAAAGCTGGCAGGGTTGGCTCAGTCGTCAGTCGCCCTGGTGGGTCGCCGCGACGATGATCCTGGTGCCCAACGCCATCGCCGGGCTGTACGGATTTTTCTACAACAACAAGGACACGTTGGAAGCATTGTTCAAGGAAGTCGAGGGGTTGGAGACGACGTTCATCACGCTGGTGTTGTGTATCAACTCGGTCGCCTATCCCTTGGCGGTGGTGCTGGCGATTTATTACACCAGTCGCGTGGTCAAAGGGCTCGAATCGACCTCCGCCGGGAATGAAGCGACCGAGGAAGACCTCTCGTCGGCGCTGGAACTTGCTCATCGTGCCGCCGTCATCGGTGGTATGCTGTGGTGTCTGGCGGCGGTGCTGTATCCGAGTATCTTGTCGTACATGCACTCCGAGTTTTCTCGTCGCGAAGTCGGACACTTCTTTTTGTCCCATGTCATCTGCGGCGGCGTCGCGGCGATCTATCCGTTTTTCGGGTTGAGCATCTACGCCATCTCCGTGCTGTATCCGCGGATGGTCCGCTCGAAATTGAAAGATCCAAACTTTGACCAACATGTCGCCACGCTGGTTCGTCGATGTGAGCGTTACTTGTTGTTGGCCTGTCTGGTGCCGTTGCTTGGCGCGACGCTGTTGTTGGTCAGCAACGAGGCCGCCAAGCACGTGATGTTGATCGCGATTGCGGCGACCGGCTTGGGCTTGTTTGCCGCGTTCTCCGCCTATCGATACATCCTCCGCCAATGCTCGGTGCTGGCGCCGGTGCTGTCGAGTAAGCAGGATTCGATTTTGTCGCTATGAAAAAACCTCTCGTCGCATTGCGATCCATCGCGCGACGAGAGGCGACCCTGAGCCTCAACTCGTTCCCAGGCGGAGCCTGGGAACGAGTGGGATAGGCTTCCAGCCTGTCATCACGCACTGTTCCTCCCAACGGTCCTTACCCCGCGGTGTTTCCATCGGTGAACTGGTCGATCGCCGAACGCAGGTCGGGCGAGGAAAGTCCCAAGCCAGAATCACTCGGCGAAGCTGGTTCGGCGACCGGTTGCGACGCATTGGTCGCCTGATCCGGTGTCGTCGTTTCCGTCGTGACCGTCGGTTCAATGACCGCGGTCGCCGCCACCGGAATCGTTGCGGCATCGTACAACCGCAAGTTATTCGCTTCGTTGGATTCCAAGAATTGATCAAAGCTGTCGAGGACGACCAAGACTTGGTTCATGGCGATCGCTTGCCCGTTCAGATTGCCCATCGCGAGCGACTGGATCGGCAACGTCGCGGTGACTTGTATGGCCTGCCCGGCCGGTATCGATTCAAGTTTGGTCGTCACGTTGGGGCTGGTCGGACGGATGCGCCCCAACAGTCCGACCAGCGTGACGTGCGGACCGCAGACATCACGTGTGCTGCAGTTCTTGATGACCAGGTCGAACGATGGACCACATCCAGCCGCCGCATCGGCATGACGCGTGATCGAAATCAGTTCCAGATCGCCCAGTTCGGCCGCCGGGATCGCAATCGGACCGTAGGGATGAAACGTGTTCATCGCCGTGGCCGGACTGGATTCGTTGTTGACACCGTGACGAAGCAGCATCGGAATCACGTGGTCGCAACGATCGGGGCCGTGAAGCAATCGTCGCAGTGCGGCTTCGTCGGCATGTGCGACGGCCAGGGAATTGCCGACCAGGGTGCCCGCGATCACCGCGAACATCCACCGGCAAAGGAGAGAATGACGTTTCATGAGATTTGTCTCGTGAGAGTTTTGGGGGCTGTCAAAAAAACAGGCCCGGTGAGTGATTCAGTGCACTCGCCGGGCCTGTGGATAACCATGCTTGCGGATGCATGTGTTCGGGGACGCTACGGGCTTAGTAGCACGCCCAGTAGCTGGTGTAGACCGGGACGTGGTAGGTCACGGGGTGGTAGTACGTGTACGAGACCGGTCGGTAGCAGTGATAGCTGTAAGACGGACGGTAGTAGCTGTAGCCGCGGCTGTAACCGTAGCTGTATCCGTAGCTGCGATAGCTGGACGAATAACCGTAGCCGTATCCGACGCGTCGGAAGCAGGCGGCGATGGTGTCTTCGTCTTTGTCGTCATCGCCCAGCAAGGCGTCGACGTCGGCTTGTCCGAAGTTGTCTTGATCGTCCGTGACGTTGTCGGCCGAAGCCTCCGCCGCGGCGATCAGATTGGTGTCCAGGGTGGCGAGTGATTGCAACAAGTCGTCATCGGCACTGACCGAGCCAAAAATCATCACCAACGGAGCGACAGCGAACAGGATTCGTTTCAACATGGTTCTAGACCTTCACGCGATTCGACAGAGAGTTTGAATTGAGAAGGCGGCAGTCCGTCGAGTCACTCGCCGCATTCGTTGTCCTTGACTGAAGAACCAAGCGGACGCGTCGGGCGGGTGTTTCAAAGAATTTTGGAGAAGGGGTTGGGCGATGCCGCTAACCATGGGCACTCCGTTTGTTGTCAACGAATCGCGCGAGCGATTCCAATATCCCGGAGGGATGGCAGCGAGTAGCCGGAGGTCAGCGGAGCGCCACCTCCGGGAGTCCGTCGCGGGATTCCCATCGACCCCGGGCGGGGTCGCAGCGAATCCAGCCGCCGGCGGTGCGGCAGTCCGCCTTGCCGAAAGCGTTGATCGGAATGCTCGTCCAATCAGAGTGGCAGGCCGGGTCCGCGGGTTCAGACGCGATTCGCTTCGACACCCTCCGGGGTCGCGTCGTGCGGGGCGCCGGGTGTCCGGAGGTGTCGCTGCGCTCACCTCCGGCTACTGGCTTTGACCCCGTTCGGGGGCACGCCACCGCAGGCGTGAGCGGAATGGCACGAGCCTACGGGCCCGAGCCAAAGAATACGACGCTTCCCTTAGCACTATCGCCCCGCCGCCAGGCCGCTGGCGATTTGCAGTGTTGCGGCGTGGATGGAGACGATCTCATCGATGTCCGGCGCGTAACCGCCGCTCATCGCGATCGCAACGGGGATCGTGCGGTCAGTGCACCACTGCAAGACGGCACGGTCACGCTCGGCCAGGCCGGATTTCGACAGACGCATTCGCCCCAGACGGTCGCCGACGTAGGGGTCTGCTCCGGCCAGGTAGATCGCCAAATCGAATTCGCCGTCGGCCCGCCAGCGATCGAGTGTGCCGAGGGCTTGAGAAAGTTTTTCCAAGTATGCGTCGTCGTCGGTGCCGTCGTCCAGCGGAACATCCAGATCGCTGGGCACCTTGCGGAGCGGGAAATTTTTCGCCCCGTGCATCGACATCGTGATCGCCGAGGCGTCAGCGGCGAGGATTGACGCGGTGCCGTTGCCCTGGTGAACGTCCAAGTCGATCACACAGGCACGCTTGATCAGCGATTCTGATTGCAATGTTCGTATCGCGACCGCCGCGTCGTTAAACACGCAGTATCCTTCACCGGCGTCGGCAAATGCATGATGCGTGCCGCCGGCCAGATTGGCGGCAATGCCGTCGGCCAAGGCGCTCCGGGAGGCCGCGATGGTCGCACCGGTGCTGCGCCGTGACCGCTGGACCATTTTGGGTGACCAGGGGAATCCGATCCGCCGAATTTCCGGAGTCGACAAGCTGCCCTCTGCCACGCGGGCGATGTAGTTCGTGTCGTGACAGAGACGCAGTTGATCATCCGTGGCCGCCGGTGGCACCAGCAAGACATCGTTCCGATGGGCATCGCTGGTCGCGACGTGACGTCGCAGACGCCGGTACTTGTCCATCGGAAATCGGTGCGTCGGCGGCAACGGCAATTCGAAATGATCGGTATAGTACAGACGCACAAGCGATCCGTCAGAAAACAAAAAACAGGGCGAGCGATTACGACATGAATGATCCAGCACAGAATCCTTACCCGGCAAGTTCGGCGACGCCAGGGGGATTGTTCCCGCAAGGGCAATCGGCTGGGACGATCAATGCGGCGGCGCGAGTCGGTACCGTGATTTCACTGGCGCTGATCAGCGGCGTCGTGACGATCACGGTGATTCTGGCTTATCTGGTGTTCTCGAATCCTCCCGAAGATCAGCAACTGCTGCGATTTGACGCTGACGCGATGCTGTTTCTGATCATCGGTTATGGCATCTTCGTCGCCGCCGCGGGGGCCGCGATTGTGCTGCGCGGAATCATGAAGAACCAGGCGGCGGCGCAGCTCAGGGCGTCCGCCGAGGAGTTGCCGCGACCGCTGGAAGGCGATTCACCGCTGCCACCGTCGGGGCGAGCCTTTGTCGGCACGGTCGCGACGTACACGCTGATCGGCCAAGCGTTGGTGGAGGGCCCGGCGATCATCAACGCCGTTCTGATGTTCATCGACTACAACTTGGCCCATCTGATCCCGATCGTGTTGGCGGTGCTCGGGATCGCGTTGCAAATCCCCACGCCCGGCAAGATCAAGGCGTCGATGGAAGACGCAAAACGGTGACCGGTGCTCGCAAGTGAAGTGATGGGATCGGTCCAAGACGACTGATCCGATCAATCCTACGGGGCGAACCCACGGATGGCAGCGCGAACCCACGGATGTCATCCAGCACAGAATCGACCACTTGGGCATCGCTGGGTAATTTTCTGAGATCACAGCTCCGGCTTCATCGACCGGGACGCACCAGACCGATCGTCTGGCTGCTACTCCGGTCGATGAAACCGGAGCGCCCGCGTTGTTGCTTGATGCTTTCCCGCCGGGGCAACGATCGTGCAATAGGACACATAGGACGTATGGGTCCCATCTGTCCGATTGGTCCTATCGACCGCGATTCCCTTCGCCGCTTCGGTTGGACCAACCTCAGCATTCCAGGCGATCCTCGAACTGCAGGAGGTGCTAGACACCGACGCGAGATTCCGGCATGACGAATCACGCCCCGGTGGCCGACGCCGGGGCGGGCTGGGGCGTCGGTCAGACGCGAACATGTCAGTCATCATGCGTCGCGTTGAAGTCCTCGCTAGTCTGCGAATGAATGCGATACACCTCCGCTCACCAAGGCTTTGTTTTGGTATTAGGACAAACTTCCATTGACGGCCAGGACTACGGATACTTTGGGCTGGATTTTTTGAAGACGCTCTGGTTCGAAGCGGCTGCTGTCTTAGTGACCATTGGTGCGGACGGCAGCCGTCTCGGATGCTTCACGGGAACCCAATGCGTCGGCCAGGGTGGCGTCTTCGCCGGTATCGATCAAGACCGACAACGGGTTGGGGGTTGGGGGGTTGGGGGGCTGGGGGTTGGGGCTGTCATGGCGACGACCGTCATGGCGACGACTCCGGCGGTCGCGGCTTGCGTGTTTCAGTGACTGTCGCTTCGGCTCAAGTTCTGGTTTCTGCGACCAGTGCCACAATGTCCAGCTGTTCAACGTCTTCGGTTCTTGTCTTGAGAGCCTTGGTTCTTTAGCGTATTTTTAGCGGAGGGAGGGGCGCTTTCGATCGATTGCGAGTGATCAAATTTTAGATCGGTTACTCATGTCACCTCTAGGCCCCCGTCGTAGCACGGGCTCTCATGTAAGCCGAACGAAGACAACCGTCAGCATCGAAGCTCTGTCCAATCATCCATGCGAACCGCCCAAACGCCGGCGGCGAGGTCTGCGAAGTTTCGTCACGGCGCTGGTGCGCTATTGGCGGGAACACAACTTACGCAAGCTGTCGGTGAGCATCGGCCGCGTCCTGCTGCGGCCGTTCCCGGACAGCGTCTACCTGCGTCTGGGCTATCGCATCTTCTTCGGCACCTGGCCCGATTATCGGCACCCCCACAGCTTCAATGAGCACATCCACGAATACATGCTGCGCTGTCGCGATCCGATGCTGCGCATTCCCGCCGACAAGATTGAGTCGCGTCACTACATTGCCGCCCGCGTCGGTGCTGATGTGCTGGTGCCGCTGCTGGGCGTGTGGAACCGGCCCGAAGACGTGCCGCTGTCGGAACTGCCGCGCCCGTTCGTGCTCAAGCCCACCGCTGCCAGTGGTCGGGTGCTGATCGTACGGGCCGAGGACGAGCTTGACGAGGACGAGGTGCGGGACCGGATGCGCTGCTGGCTGAGACGCTGCTACAGCCACGTCAATCGCGAATGGTGCTATCGTGGTGTACCACGTCGGTTGATGGCAGAGACGTTGTTGAGCGACGACCGCGGCGGACTGCCGCCCGACTACAAGGCCTATGTCATCGGCGGCAAGGTGCGTTTCCTGCAGGTGGACCGCGGCCGCTTCGCTCAGCACACTCGCAACGTGTACGACCCACAATGGAACCCGCTGCCGGCGCGTTGGACGCTGCAGAAGCACGAACCTGATCCGCGTCCTGCGTGCTTGCCACGCATGATCGAGCTGGCCGAGACCCTGGCCGAGCCGTTCGAGTTCCTGCGCGTCGACTACTACGTGATCGGAGAGCAGCTGTACATCGGTGAGCTGACTAACTATCCGGGCGCCGGATTCGAACGCTTCATCCCGAGTGGTTACGCTTGGGAGATCGGCAAGTTCTGGTCAGGTCGGCCAGTGAGTGGAGCTGGCTGACACAGCACTAGTGACCATCGGTCCCGACGGCCGACGTCTCGCTGCTTTCACTGCAACCCAGCGCGTCGGCGAGGATGGAATCTTCGCTGGCGGGCAGCCAGCGAAAGTCGATCACCAGGTTCTCACCGTCGATCGTGGTCAGCACGGCGGGGTTTTGTTTGATCAGTTGATCCGCCCAGTGTTCGGCCGACATTGTTTGGTGGCGGAGGTTGAGTTGCCGTGAGGGGAACTCCCAGCGGGCGCCGGCGACAAGCCGGGCCGATCGATCGGTGATCTGACAACTGGTGATCGATGTGTCGGCCGTCAGCCGGGTCGCCATCCGTTCGGCGCGATTGCGCAAGTTGTCTTCGCCGGTCTCGATCAGAACCGACAACGGGCTGGGATCGGGAGCGGTCATCGCGGCGACCGTCATCGCCACGATTCCGGCGGATGCGGCGTGCGTGTTCCAGCGACTGTCCTGTTGAATGGATTCGATCAGCGATTTTTTTCCGGCCAGGATGCCTGCCGTTGTGCCGCCGGTCAGCGGGCCGCCGGGCAGGACGACCAAATCGATTCCGGACCGCAGCAGCGTTTCGGCGCTGGGGATGGATTCATGGCGTTGATGAATCGTGGCAACGGGAAGGACGGCGACGCTGATCATGTCGCGGCCTTTCAATGCAATCGCCGTGACGGGGTGAATGCCATCGTCGGCCAGGATCACGCAGGCGTGGTCGATGCCGTCAAAGTCACTCGGCTCCAACGTTTGGACCCCGCCGCATTCGGTCAGCGTCAGGCCGGGGAACGCATCGGGCAGCGGTGTGCCCGACGGCAATCGAATCGCTTGGCTGCGGTGCATGACCAGTTTTCGCTCGTTGGCCAAGACGGTCAGCGACGCGATCGCCGCATCGAGGCTGGTGGCCACGGCGACGGCGTGGCCGTCGACATCGAGCAAACGTGCCAGCGACCGGTTCAGTTGTTGTTTCAGGTCGTTGTCGACGCAATCGCCGCGAAGCACGTTGCAGCCGTGTTGTAACACATGATCCGAAACGGAAATCCCGCAGCCTCGGCGGGAAAGCAGCACGCCTCCGGCATTGAGGCAGCGAACCGCCAGATCGGTCTGACGCTCGGTCCAGCGGAGCACCGATTCGCGGCCCTGGTCGATCGCGCCGCGCGCGGTCTCGCTGGCCGTTTTGACGAGCGCGTCGATGCTGCGGGAGGCATTTTCGGGAAGGTCGCGAAGCAGTTCGGCGGCCTGTGCCTTGACTCGCACGATCGTTTCGGTGTCGCTCGCTTTGCGGGCCACGTCGGCAACGCCATTACGGATTGCTTCAATGGCCCAGGGTGGAAGTCGCATGGAGGGTGTTCTCGCGGGGACGCAGTGCAAAGGGCAATACCGCTAAGCGAAGCGTCGTTTCTGTGGGTTGGGGCCGTCGGCTTGCGCCAAACGGCTGATCATCGTTTGAGATCAGCCGGTTCGCGCCGGCGTCCGGGCTTCCTCGGGGATGTTAACTTAACGGTCTCGGGGCAACGGGTGCAGGGCAAACGGAAAAGGGAACTGGGGGACGCCGCTCAGAAGCGGTCTTGTTCGGATTCCGCCCAAACGCGTGCTTCGCAGCCGTCCCAATCGACATGTATCACGCTCGGGTTGCAGCAAACCGGGCAATCCTCGACGAAGGTTTGGGAGTGGCCGGCGGCCGGGTCCAAAGGGATCACGATTTCTTCGCCGCAGCTGTCACAAAGATAGCTGCCATCATTGTCGAACAATTCTGGCGGATCATGGTCGGGTTCACTCATCGATTTGCCCGGAAGTGTTGAGTGGTTTGGCGAAGGAAATCGGTCGGTCCAGCTTTGGTCGGCCGACGCGGCTGAATTCAGCTGACAGGACTTCGATAGGCTGACAGTGATAAATTGGGCTGTGCTGCGAAACCATGGCGATCGCCCAGCGTTCAATCACGGGGCCGACACCTTTGTCGGCCTTCGCACTCTCGATTCTACCGCCAACGCCGTCACATTGAGGGACGTGTTGGTCAAGTATCTTCGAGTCTTGCGAAACAGGCGGCAATCGAGGTTGTTGGCCGCCAGACGTTTGCTCATCACGCCGGGAAACCATCCAATGAAGATTCGAACCAAGACCGCCCTGCGGTTGACCCTCTGCGGTGTCGCAGGGCTCGCCGTCGCGATTTCCGCTTCCCATTCCATGGCACAGGAGTCCGAGGAGGGCCGGCGACGCGGTCGTGCCGAGGCCCGCGAGGGAGATGGGGCAGGCCAACGTGGGGGCCCCCGCGGCCGACGCGGTGAACAGGGAGAGCGGGGCGACCAGGCCGGCCCCCGCGGAGGATTCGGCGGCCCCGGAGGACCGGGCGGCCCGGGACCGGAGATGCTGCTGCGGCTGCCGGTGATCGCTGCTCTGGACGCTGACAAAGACGGCGTGATTTCGAAGGAAGAAATCGCCGGTGCCAGCGCAGCACTGAAAACACTGGACAAAAACAAAGACGGCAAAATTGATTTGGCAGAGATGGTTCCGTCACGTGGCGGTCCCGGTGGACGCGGATTTGGCGACCGCGGTCCGGGTGGCCCGGGAGGTCCCGGCGGGCGCGGACCCCGCGACGGTGACGCCGGACGAGGGCCCGGGCCGGGAGATGCCGCCGAAGGGCGTGGGCCGGGAGACCGTGGTCCGGGAGACCGTGGTCCGGGAGGACGGGGGCCTGGATTAGGCGATCCCAAAGCCATGTTGGATCGATTGATGACCCAGGACAAGGACGGCGATGGCTTGCTGGCGGCCGACGAGTTGCCGGAACGGATGGCCCAGATGCTGGACCGTGCCGACACCAACGAAGACGGCAAATTGTCGCGTGAAGAGATCGAAAAGGCGATGCAAGCGCGGATGGCCAACATGCGTCGAGGCGGCGGTGGCCGGCCCGGCGGTGATCGACCGGGTGCGGACCGCGGCGGGGACACGCCCGGCGGGGAACGACCGCGCCGACCGCCGGCGGAATGATTGCGGCCGACGGATCAGGGCGGGCGTTTTTTCTCTGCCCGCTTGTCCGAAACTTGCACCTGCTCGATAGTGTGGGGTAGCGGCGGAGCGTTCACGCTCCGCCCGGCTAGGGCGACTCGTCTGGAGTCGCCGTTCACCTCGAACCTTCCTCGACTGCGAGTTTTGACCGGTCCTATGAGCGTATTGGTTACCCAACAGGCCCCTGACTTCAAAGCACAAGCCGTTCTGCCCGACGGCCAGTTCAAAGAAATCTCCTTGAGCGATTACAAGGGCAAGTACGTCCTGCTGTTCTTTTGGCCGCTGGATTTCACCTTCGTCTGCCCGACCGAGATCATCGCGTTTTCCGATCGCGCCTCGGATTTCGCCGAGCTGGGCGTGCAAATCCTGGGTGTCTCGGTGGACAGCCACTTCAGCCATCTGGCGTGGACCAATACGCCGCGAAACGCCGGCGGGATCGGCAAGACCGAATACCCGTTGGTTTCGGATTTGAGCAAACAGATTTCGCGTGACTACGACGTCTTGCTCGACGGTGGTGTCGCCTTGCGCGGTCTGTTCTTGATCGACAAAGAAGGCGTGGTGCGGCACCAAGTGGTCAATGACCTGCCGTTGGGGCGGAGCGTTGACGAAGCCCTGCGAATGGTCAAGGCGCTTCAGTACTTTGAAGAAAACGGCGAAGTTTGCCCGGCCAACTGGCAGGAAGGTGCTCGCACGATCAAGCCGAACGTCGACGACAGCAAAGAATTCTTCGGCGCCGAATACGCGAGCTGAATGGAATGTGGTTGACGGCCCCCAATCGAATCGGCATCGCGGCTTGGCAGATCGACGATTCGGTTTGGCGAATCGAAGCCCGTGGAGGTCGCGACGGCGTCGCACTCCACGTTGGGGACCAGTCCGTCCGGTTGGTCGTCCCGGGCGACCAAACGTTGCCGCGTTTGGATGAACAATTCGTCCGTGGCGACGAGTTGCACCTGGCCTTTCCCCAATCCGACGACAGTCAGTTCGGGTTTCGATTGGTCGTCCGGCCGGTTCAATGGAGCGGGTTCGCCGCCGACCCGACCCATGCTTGTTTTGAATTACTGATTTCGATCCAGACGACGCTGTTGGATGCTCACCCCACGCTTGATCTGGTCTTGCCCGCTAGCGTGGGGGCCCGCGGCGAGGGCGTTGCTGCATCGCAATGCCGAGTCCATCACGCCAACAGTGGCGATTGCGCCGTAGCGGCCATTCTTGGGCCCCAGGATGCCGGAGAATCGGGGTCGATCGACCGCGAACCACCGCAGCGCGTGACGTTGTTCGGCGAGTTTCTGGAAAAGGGCGTGATTCGACGGGCCCGACCGTGGCTGATTGTCAATCGTGCCGGCACGCAGATCGACGCGAAGTGGATCAGCGCCGCGATCGACGCGTTGACGGAAAGCCCGCTGCCGCTGAACTAGTCGTTCGTTTCAATTTGAAATCAGGGTTGGCCAGCGAACAGGGGGCAGACCCCAATAGCCGGAACGGCCCGAAGGGTGCTTCGCACTATCGGGGTCTGACCCCTTTTCGCGAATCTCTCATCGACCCGAACGTTGAAATGGAACAAAGCACTCGTCGGCCTGCCCTTTGACCCGTCCGGCCAGTGGTGGGGCATCGCCAATGGTGGGGCAGCTGGGACGAATGTGACGATGTTGCAGAATGGTGCGGTTGGATGACTTAAGAGTCCCGGGCCGAGGGCGGACCGACGAAATCCCGGCCGGAAGGGCGCGCTTTTGCTGTTTCCGGTTGCGTGGTTTGCGTAAACTAAAGGGGTGTTTCCTGAACGGATGGTCCGCCATTGACGCAAGCATGGGCCGCTTCCTGCTCCTTTCTATTTCCGCCACGTGCTGCTTGCTCGCGAGTCCCGGTCGGCTCGCCGCTTTGCCGCAGACCGTATCGAGTCCACCTGGTTTATGAATCGCACCGATTCGGTAACGAATATCTTTTCGGCGGCATTGATGTCGGCCGGATCGATTGCTGCGTCGGTGTTGGTGTACGCCGGAGTGTTATGGTCGCTGGCGATGGCGGGGCCGAGCCAGGGGCAGCCGCCGGGGACGTATCCGCCCCCGGAAATCCTCCGCCCCTCGGCGCCGCCGGCCGATTCGGGAAAGTTGCCGATCAAGGGGATGATGTTTTTGGATGTTTCCGAGAACGCGATCTATGCCCCGGGGATGAACTACGAGCGGTATCTGGAACTGGAGCGGGGCGGCAAGAACCAGACCCGTCGCTACGTCTATGACACGGTCAAGATTGACGGGCGTGTCGATGGCAATCGGGCGGAGTTGTCGGTGGAGGTGCGTGTGGCAGTTGACGCGACCGCGGAAGAGACGATCGAAATTCCGTTGGCGATGGAGAACTTTCACCGCCTGGGACCGGTGGAGTTCTTTTCCGGCGCCGAGAACGGCAACAAGTTGGCCGTGTCGGTCGACCAGGATTCGGGGGATTATGAATTGCTCGCCTCGGTCGCCCAGGACACCGTCGTCGTCGGATTCCGCATGCAGATGTCGGCTCGTGTCGAGACCGATGTGCTGCACGCCTTGGATTTTCGCTTGCCGCCTGCGGCGACAGAAATCAACTTGATCAGTGATTCACGCGACGTCGTCGGTGTGATTCCCAATCGAGACGATGAAGTCATTGAAACGTCGACCGACAAAACGGGACGCAGCCAGTTCAAGGTGATCAGCAGCGGTGGCCGTTTCACGCTTCAGTGGGGCACGATGGATCGTCCCGTTTCGGTACCGTTGTTGGAAGCGACCAGCGGGATTTCGATGCAATGGAATTCTCCGCAGGATCAGTTGTTGCAAAACGTGAAGATGACGGTGCGTGATTCGCGCGGTCCGATCTCCAGTTTTAAACTCCGGCTGCCGCCGGGCGCCTCGTTGCGCGACGAGCCGAAATTGATCACCAGCGGACAATTCGGTCAGCAAGTCGAACTCTCCAAACCCGACGCCGGCGACGACGAACTGTTTCTGGTCACGATCCCCAAGTTCGAGCGTCGGCAGAGCATCGTGTTGGAGTTTCGATTGGAGCTTCCGAGTGATTCACCGACGGTCAAGAAACCGTTGTCGTTGCAGGTCCCCGTCGTCGAGCAGGCGCTTCGCAACCAGGGCACGATCAACATCACCACGGGCGCGGATTATCGATTGCGGTGGCATCAACGATCGTATGTCAAGAACACCACGCCGGCCGTCGAGGAGGAAACGACGGTCGATCAGCGGAGCTATTCCTTTCAATTCATTCGCGGTGCGTTCACGTTGCCGGTTTGGTTGGACGCGACCAAACGTGAGTTTCGCGTTTCCAGCGAGTGTGACATCGAGTTGCAGGACAGCTATGCGAATTTGGCGATGGAGATTCGATCGGTCGGAAACGGCAATCGCTCTCAATTGTTAAGCGTCGATTTGTCGGATTGGCAGGTGACCCAAATTGAAAATGCTCGCACCGGTGCTCCGCTTCCGTGGTACGAATCGGACGACTTGATCGAAATCGAAGTCAGTTACACGGGGATGGAAGAGAGCATTCCGGTGCTGATCAAGGCGCGGCGTCCGATCCAGGAGGCGTCGACGCCGCAGGATGATCAGCGGATCGAATTGCCGGTGCCGCGGATCGTCGGTTCGGGGGACCGTCGCGATCCGATCACGATTCAAGAAGCCATCGTCCGGCTGTCCGGTAAAGGGCGGCGTTCGTTCGTCGTCGATTTGGAACGCTCGGTCAATCTGGAGCGATCGGCAGATTCGGCAACCGGCAGCGGATTGGAACGCGTCGGCAACGGTGATCGCGCCTCGGCGGACGATCCGCGGGCTGCAGACGCGATCCGAGTGTTCGCCGTGATGCCTCCGGAATCGGCCGCCCGCATCGTCGGGGAACTGGTCGAGCGTCCGCCCCGCATCAGTCTGGAAAACCAAGCCAACGTCAAGTTGATCGGTGATCAATTGGTGACGACCGTCACGTGGTTGATCGAAACCCCCGTCGACCTGGAAGGGCGATTGAGGGTCGCGATCCCCGAGCCGATCAAATCCGTTGCCGGAGCTGCCTCGTCGGGCACCTCAGCGGATGGACCGGCCACCGAGGATGTCACGGCAGCAGCGGGCGCGACGCGAAATCAATGGTCCGTCGAAGTGAATGACCGTGCGGCAAAGCTGCTGGTGGTCGAGTCTGAATCATCAGCCGCGGTCGAGAACAGCCAGCAGGACTCGGAGCAGGAGCCTGCAACGCCGTCGTCGCAGACCAAGCAATACGATCTGGTTTCCGATGCGCTCGCCGATGGCAAAATGGAGGTGCGGTTCATTCATTCGGAATCCGTGACCTTCAATCCTGAAACCTCAGAAACCCTGGTCGAAATCGGGTTGCCGTATCCGCTGGTTCAAGACATCACGTTGCGGGGCAAGGTCGAGTTGGAATTGTTGGGAGGCGAGTCGCATGACATCACCCCGGCGGAGAAATCGCTGACCGATCAGTTGGTCTTTCGCACGCTGCCGACCAAAACGGTTCCGTTGCGGATTTCGCCACGGGCACCGGCCAGCAGCGAATTGCTGACCGGCAAGATTGTGGTGCGAACGGCGATCAGCGAAATCTCGCAGCACGATCAATTGATCGCCAATCTGGAGGGGACCGGCGAATTCGAATTGGAACTCTTGTATCCCGACCAAACCGAAATCCAAGTCACGCTCAACGGTGAACCCGCGGCGTTCAAAATGGTGGGAGAACGCTTGGTCGTGCGCGTCCCCTCCGACACGCAGCAGCACCTGATCGATGTGCGACTATGGGTCGACCGTACCAGCGGCGGACTGTTTCAGACCATCGTCC
This sequence comes from Stieleria sedimenti, assembly GCF_025060895.1. GTDB lineage: Bacteria > Planctomycetota > Planctomycetia > Pirellulales > Pirellulaceae > Stieleria > Stieleria sedimenti. The sequence continues at coordinate 17,884 of NZ_JANZKV010000197.1, forward strand.
CGCTGGCGCATGTCGGTCCGGGGGCCGGGCAACTTGTTTGGCAGATGACGGTCCCCTCGGATTGCCATCTGGTGTGGGCGACGCCTTCGGTCGGACGTGAGATGCAGTGGGGGTTTGACCGCTGGCGGTTGATTCGCAGCCCGCTGATGACCGAGACCACGCTGATCAATCGGATCGCCGCGACGCAGCCCGATCTCGTCAATCTGAGTCCGATGCCGATCGGCAATCGCTATTTGTTTTCTGCGATGGATGACCGCTCGTTCCGGGCGTTGGTCGGCACCCGAACCATCCTGTGGATGATCGTTGCCGGCGTGATCGTGTTTGTCACCGCCGTGTTGACCTACATTCCCGCGACCCGCAATCCGTTCTCGGCGGTCGTCGCGATTGTCTGTTTTGCGGGCCTGCTGGCCGCGGCTCCCGATGCCGCAATCCTGGTCGGACAAGTCTCGATGTTATCGTTGGTGTTGGTGATCGTGATGCTGGCCATCCGCAACCTGGTCTTGCCCACACCCTCTCGTGTGTTGACCAGCACGCGTGAATCGCGGCTCGACGCGTCGACACAAAGCCGCCGTCAACCGCCCGATTATCGTCCGCCCAGCAGTATCGCCGTGACGCATTCGATCGGCCCGGACGACGTCTCCAAATCGGCCAACGAGGTGGCTTCATGACCCGCCCGGTGAGCGACAACAAGGCTTGCCAGGTCGGGCACGCCGGGGCGTCCTCGTCGGGTACGACGACCGTTTCCGATGGCGGTGCTTTGCGTTTCTCCGCAATTCAGTCCGTGTCGCTGTGCTTGTTGGCCGTGATCGGTTGCGCGACGCTGTGGACGGGGACCGGGTTCGGTCAACAAGAGCAAGGCGATGCACCGACACCGGCGGTCGTGCAACCGGCGGAGAGCGGAGACACGGAGAGCGGAGACACGGAGACGGAAGACACGGAGGAGGAAGACACGGAGGAGGGAGAGACGGAGGAGGGAGAGACGGAGGAGGGAGAGACGGAGGGGATGACGGAGGAGGGAGAGACGGAGGGGATGACGGAGGAGGGAGAGACGGAGGGGATGACGGAGGAGGGAGAGACGGAGGAGATGACGGGGGAGCGTTCCGGTTCTGGGGGCACAGATGCTGACCCGGGCGATGCGGCAGCGGCGCCGGCAACGGCACTGCGCGAGCGTTTGACGCTGCCGCTACCGCATCGTGACCGCGACGGTCGGCCGCTGCGACCGATCGGAGTGTTCCTGTCACAGATCGTCGATTTGGTGCCACCCGATTTTCGTGCGGTCTCGATCAGTGAATTGCGTGAGGCGATCGGAACGGGCACCGAGCGGTTCGCGGATTCCGATCAGGCCCGATTGGTCAGCGGGTTTTATGATATTCGGCTCGACGAAGATCTGCTGATCAGCGAGGGCAGCAAGTTGGTGCTCGAGCACAGGCGTCGCCCGATCATTCGGCGGACGCTGGGACAGGTCAATTTGGCAATCACGGACTCCGCCGGCGGACTGCGTTCGCCGCTGTCAGCGTCGACGGTGAATTTGCCCCGGCTGGAAATCGATGCCGCGGGCGAGTTGATTGCGGTGATCCCCAAGCCGATGACCGCCAACGATCCCACCGCATCACAGCGGGCAGCAACTCAAGGAGTAGCGTCTCAGGGAGTAACGCAAGAGGCGGGCGGGGCTGCGGGCAACCGCTCGTCGGCGGACGTCGTTTCCGACGGTTGGACTCAATCCGAAATTCGCTTCGGATGGACGCTGCGGAGCCAATCCTTGGGCGCGGCGAAACGCTTTGATTTGCGATTGCCACGGACATCACAGACGCGATTGGTCATTTCAACACCCAGCGACATCGTTTTGGAATCCAGCCAGGGGGTGTTGGTCGAACGTCCCGGCCCGCCACCGGATGCGGATGTCCAGACCCGTACCGGTGACATCCGATGGTATGTGTTGGAAGCCGGTGGCCTGAATCGGCTGGAGATTTTTGCGCGGCGACGGTCTCGTGACGATACCGATCAACCGTTGTTCATCCGCCGAGAGTCCAAGCAATACGAGGTGGATTTATCGGGCGTTTCGTGGATCCACCGCATGACGCTCCAGTTCCCTCGCCAAGGCAACCGACTGCGCCTGCGTTCGCCGTTGGGGACCGTCACGGCGATCCGAGTCAACTCGATCGAAGCTCCTTATCAGGTGTTGCGTCGTGAAGACGGGCAATCGTTGATCGATGTCGATCTGCCCGGCAACGTCGCCGGAGTCATGGATTCGTCGACCGCCAACGCGACCGGCGGAACGCTCCGCCCCGAACTGGCGTCGGGGGTGGTGACGTTGACGATCGAAGGGACGTCGACGTGGGATCTCAGCGATGGCATTTGCGAGTTGCCGTCGGTGACGCCGGTCGAGCCGAACGTGCTGTGGACCGAAGCGTCGACGCAAACCATCGTGGCGGTGATGGACCCATTGGAAGTCGCACAATGGGACTTGCCACCGACATGGCGGCAATCGATTCAGACACCGACCCGCGCCGGAGAAACCTTGTTGATCGCCGATGGTCCGCCACCGCAATCCGCTCACGCGGATGCGACCTGGTCGCGGTTGAGATTGATTGAAAAGGAAGAGCGATTCATCGAGGCGATTTGGACGCGATTGCGTGTCCAGCAGACCCCGGCCCCGGAGGTCCGGTCCAACAGCCGCATTCGATGCCGATTGTTGCAAAACCATCAGTCGCCTTTTCGCATGGACGTCAACCCCGACTGGAACGTCGACTCGGTCACAGTTCTCGGTTCGGGACGCCGAATCACGGTGCCCGTCGGTGCCAATCAATGGGTCATTTGGCCGACACCCAGCGAGTCGGCGCAGGCGACGTTTGAAGTCGAGGTGATTGCGCGAAAAAATTTGCCGAGGAATCGCAACCGGTTGTCGATGAATTCGACTTGGATCGTGCGCCCCGAGCAGCATGTCGGTTCTCATCTGATCTCGATCCAACCTCCACCGCTGCGGCGATGGGATGGCAATTCGGTCATGCTTCCGGGACGCTTCGAGTCTTCGACGCTGGACGAAGAATCGATCGCCTTTTTTCAGCCCACATCGGAAACCCTGTTGATCCGCAGTCCCACCGGCGAGATCCCCGCGGTCACCTTGGAACCGGTCGATGATTCCTTCGGCGTGGCCTTACGTCATGTGATTCAAACTGAGGGCAACGACGTGGTCGAAACGATTGTCGTCCGTGCCGAGACGACGCAGCCGATCTCGGAACTCTCGGTACTGACCGGAAACGCTCGGCAAGAGGAATTCAATTGGTCGCTTCGCCGCACCGATCAATCGGCAACCGTCAGTCTGCCCGGTTCCAGTGTCCAGCGGATGCCGTTGGATCCGCTGGGGACCTATGTCATCAGGCTCGAAGGCCGTGACCTGCGCCAATACGAATTGGTCGGACGACGGTACTTTCCCGTCGAGGACCAGTTGACGCTTTCGCTGCCGAGCGTGCGACGGACGCGCGGGCAGACCGCCGAGGTCACGATCGATGCCAGTTGGGAGGTGACCGAAATCCCTCCGGGCGTTCAATTGGTGCCCGGGTCGGAATCGACCGATTCCTTGCAGACATTCGGAGACCAACCGCAACATCTGCGATACGAACCGCTGCTTCGTCCGGAGATCCGATTGCGTCGGGCGCGTCGGGACGCCGCGGCGACTTTGATTTGGGACCAGCGTTTCGAGGTCGTCGCTAACAGCCGCATTGAAGATCTGTTTTACTTGGTTGCCGACGTTTCGACTCGCAAACCGGTTCATGTTCTGTTTGACGAAGAGTTGGAACTCGTGTCGGTTTCCAGAAACAACGCCAGCTACGTGCCCGATCGCATCGGCGTCGGTGAGATTTGGATCAACCCAGAAAAACAAAGTGATCAGATCTCCGTTGTGATGCGTCGACGTCACTCGTCGAGCGGTTGGTTTCGACGTTGCCCGATTCCTCGTGTCGAAGTGGAAGGCAACGTGATTCGCAATCAAGCTACCTTTCAGGCCGGTGCGGGAACGCTGCTCGTGCACCGCGTCTCGTCGTCGAACCTGCTGGCGTCGCAGGCCGGTGGATCGGAGGAATCGGCGGAAGGGCCGGAGTTGATTTTGGTCTCGCGAGACGCGGCCATCGGACTGGGGTGGCTGACCGCGACGGTCGTGTTCTGTTTGGGCTGGTCGATCGCACGCTGGTTCTCGTTGGGGATTCACACGCTGTTTGTGCTGGTGGTGACGTCGATCAGTGGATCGATCATCTGGTGGCCCGCCCAGCACGCGATCGTGGCTTGGGTCGCGGTGCCGCTTGCCGCCGCGGCCTTGTTGCAGGTGGTGATGGCGGATCGAGGCCAGCGGGACAAGACGACGAGCAATGGCAAGAGTGGGGCGCTAGGGCCGGACGACACCGGGTCGCAGCGAAGTGCGCATGATCGATCGGCGGACTTTTCGGTCTCGGTGACGCGTTCCATTTTGATGCTGATGATCGGGATGCTTGCCGCAGGATCCGGTGTTGCGACGGCGCAGGATTCGTCCGGTAAGGAACCGCGTCGTGAGATCGACAGTAGCGGTGCCGGCGAGCCCCCGCAGAACGATCCGATCGAGTTGTTGGTGCCGTTGTCTGCGGACTACGCGCCCGTCGGGGATAAGGTTTACCTGTCGCGAGCGGATTATGAATCGATTCGTTCGGTCGTTGATCCTGATCGCCCGGTCGACGCCCAATTTCAATCGGCCGAGTACCGCGTCGTGTTGACGCCCCCACGCGATGCGTCCGGTTCGATCACGGCAGAAGTTCAAGCCGACTATCAAATTCAATTGGTGCGGGAGTCGACACGCGTGCGACTGCCCGTCCGTGCCGACTCGTTGCGTCGAATTGAATGGGTGGGGGATGGCGAAACGCAAATCATCCGATTCACCGTCGACGAACGCGGCATGGTGACCGCGGCCATTCCGTCGAGTCGCCAGAGCCTGCTGCGTCTGACGTATCTGCCGTCGGTTTTGACGCTCGGCGGCGACTCGCGGAACGTCAACGCAAGAGCGGATGGCCTTGACCGCCCGTTGTCGGAGACTCGCGACGGCGGAGATTCGCTCGGCGGTCCCGACCTGTTCAATGACATCGCCAACGGTGACGTGTTGCCGGGGATGGCGACCACGGTGATCCGATTGGCGATTCCGGCGATTCATTCGGCAACCTTGATCGTCGAGGCGCCGCGTGAAATTCAGGTCGATTCGCTCGGTGATCCATTGGGGCGGTCGTTGTTCCGTCCCGAATTGGGGCGATACGAAGCCGACTTGGGGCCGATCCGTGAGCTGTCGATTCGGTGTCGGCCGGTCAAGCGTCCCGGGCAGACCGCCGCACAGAGCCTAAGCCGAGCCTATCGGATTTCGGCCGGGATCGAATCGACGATTGTCGAGTGTGAAATCAATCCGGAAGAAAAACTCCGGGAAGGCGACACGGTGCAATTGACGATTCTCGGTGGGCCGCCACCGAGTCTGACGTCGGTCGGTTGGGCGATGGCTGAATCGGATCTTGTCGATAGCCCCGACCGCCCCTCGAGCGTCAATGCGACACTCGGCAATGGAATCTATCGTTTCGAAAAACAATCCAGTAGGAGCACGCCGATCCGGTTGTTGTGGCGGCTTCCGTCGGTGCTCAACGACCCGACGTCGACCGAAGACAGTGAAACGATGCCGATCCCGGAGGTCTTTGCGTCGGCGTCCCAGCGTTCATCCCCCACGTTGTTCGCCATCGAGTCGGCCGCGTCGATTCGCGTTTCCGAATTGGCAAAGGGATCGCAACCGGCGACCGAAGATGAGTTTCTGGCCGTTTGGCGAGGCTACCCGGGAAAGATTCAACGCGCCTTTGTGATCGAAGCGACGTTCCCGTCCTTCGTTCTGTTGCAAGATAAATATCCGACCCCGACGGTCAAACTGGATCACCGGTTGCACGTCGCCGAGACCAAGATGGAACTCCGGTTGAAGGCGGATCTGGTCGACCTGAGACCGAGTCTGCAACGCATCCGAGTCTCGATTCCCCCACGCTTTCGATTGGTCAATTGTTTTGTCAACGACGAAGCCGTCACGTCCATCACGCCCCTGACGGTCCACACCCCGACGGGGATTCAGACCGAATTGGCGATCGGCGACAACCGAATCAATGGGACCACCAAGATTGAGTTGTTTGCCGAGAGTCTGGTCCCGATTCGGGGACGGACCTCGTTGCCCCGATTCGCGATCGCTTCCGATGGCCAGACCCACGAGACGTATCGCATCACGCGTGAACGCTCGCTCGACGTCACGGTGGTCCAACCCCCAAATACGCAGCATCAGAACGCGTCCGACGAGAACCCGGTGCCCGATGGCGACGACCCCGCCGACAAGTGGACGCCAGCCGAGTTGACGAAGGACGATTTGTTGGCCGGGCGGATTCCGGTGGTGAATTCGCAGCCCGGCGGCACACCGTCGGCGGACGACCAGATCGTGGTCAGCCGTCGCGCCGCCGGTTCGATTTTTACCTGTGATCAAATCACTCGCATGCGTTACTCCGACGGTCAGTGGTTTTGCGACACGCTGTTGGAATTGCCCGGCGGCAAGCGACCCGACTACGTCGATTTAACGATGCCGACACGTTGGTCGGCCGATCTGGACGTGACCGGTGCACGGGTCTGGGCGAAACGCGAGTCCAGCGATGACGTCGTGACGGTGATCCGAGTCGCGATGCCCGACGATTCCAATCCAGCGGCACGTGGCGACGAACAAGTCCGCCGCGTGCAGATCACCGGTAGCCTGAAGAACCGAGATCAGGTTCGAGTCAGTGTGCCGACCGTGACGGTGCTGGGGGCCAGATTACGCAACCACCGAATCGCGGTGCCGGGACAGTTGACGACTCAGGCCATTCAATGGCGAGCCCAATCGGTGCGTTCGGTCAAGGCTACGACAGGGTGGTTGGATTCCTTCAAAAACGAGGTCGAATCGCCCGAACGCTATTCCTTTTACACGCCGATCGAAACCAACTGGTCGATCGAGTTGGAACCACTGTTGCAGGCGACGATCAATCCGCTTGCCCTGTGCTGTGACGCCAGGGTGTTTCTCGACGGCGATCACGCGCTGGTCTTACAGCGATTCGACGTGCTGCCGGAAACCCGTAGTGAAGTCTCGGTCGCTTTGCCGGTCGGGGCGACCTGTATCGGAATCTGGTCTGCCGGCCGCGAGGTGGACTTGAGTGATTTGCATTCTAACCCCGAGGTTGATGACGCAGAGAAGGGCACTGATGAGACAACACCGCCACCTCCAACCAAGCTGCGTGTTCCGCTCGCCTACAGCCGGCTTCCGCAATCGTTGGAAGTCTTGGTCGAAGTCCCGGTCGCCGGCCGGGCCATCACCCATTACTTGAGCGACTTGGTGGGCGTGCCGACGCGAGACATTTGGGTCACGTTTTATCAGGCTCCCCTGGCCGATCAAAATCGACAATTGAAACTCGAGCAACGAGTCGGTCTCGGTGATGGCCCCGAGCGTGATCTCGAACGACGCGGTACGATGCGTGGCTTTGCGTTGGCCGAAAGTGTCGTCACGGCGATCGATCGCTCCCGTGACATGCTGGCCGAACGAAGTGACGAAGAAATCAAACGTTGGCTGTTGCCGTGGATTGCCCGCTATCACGGAATCGCCGGCCGCAGCGGCCACGTGTTTCGGATGGTCGAGACACCCACGCAACCGGTCGACAGTTCGTCGGGCAACGCGACTTCCGTCAGCACGGCGCCGGCGGCCGCGGATTCCACAGCGTCCGCTCGGCCGACGTCGGAGTCGGGTCGGGCGGGGGCGTCCCCGACGGCGGCGGACGGATCGAGTCTCAATCGCGACGCCCAAAAGCGATGGGATGCCTATGACCGCCAGTTGCTGCAATTGGCCGGACGCTTCTTGCAATCGAATCCCAGATTGCCGCAGACGCTGTTCGCACAACATCGATTTTCCGATTTCGATGTGGTCGCCATCAGACGCTTGGATTCGATTGATCAGGGGCCGCCGTTGACGCAGGCGTTTACGCAACGCGAGTCGCTTGAAGATCTTTTGGTCAACGGCATCACGCTTTTGACATTCGGTTTGGCGATCATTTTGATGTGGCCGTTCCGCGGTCGGTTCCAAGGCTGGATTCAAGAGCCGGCGGTCTGGCTATTCGTCATCGGCGTCCTGGGGCTGTTTCTGATCCCATTTCCCGTGGCCGTGACGTTGATGATCATCGCGGTGACGGTTCCGCTGATCAATCGGCTAAAGCCCAATACCGCTAAGTTAACATGAATGAGGGGGCC
>NZ_JANZKV010000197.1:26214-27255 GCF_025060895.1 Stieleria sedimenti
ATTGGGCTAAAGCCTGCACAACGACGCTTAGACTGACCCCATTTCCGCTCGACAAACGCAATCCCTGAGACTCAATCTGGACAGCGCGCTCGATCAACCTTTTTCCGTGGCTTGGGGCCTCTGACGTTTTTTCTGTAACACCGTCTCGTATGCTCCGCTTGGCTGGGTGTTGGCACGTCAAACCAGTCATTTCACGGGGATTTGTTCGATGAAGGTTGCTTTTGCAAAGGTCGCTTTTTGCTCCGTCGTGTTGCTTTCGATCTTGGCGGCAGCGGATCCGGCCGCGGCCCAATCGAGCTCCAGCGGGTGTGATTCGGGGCACTGCCACAGCGGACACGTCTCGCACCACCGAGTCCACTACGTTCGTCCGGTCCAATACGGATACAGACATCACGGCTACGGGTACGATCCCGCATTCGGCCGTGCCGAATTGCTCCGGGCCGCGGCGACGGCAAACGTCTTGAATGCCAGTGCTCGGACGCAGCACTTGCATGCCGATCGGTTGGAAATGCAAAACAGTGTCGAATTCCTGGCGACCCGCTTGGAACGAAAACAGATCAACAACCAAAGTCGTTTCGGCCACCTGCATGCTCGCGGTGAACAAGTTCGCCAGCAGAAACAGGCCGAGGCGCGGTTGGTGTCCAGCGTCCCGCGCCGTCGCCCCGTCGACCCGATGACCGGGCAAGTCGCGTGGCCGATCTTGCTGCGATCGAGCTACTATGACAAGGCACGTGGCCCCATCGATCTGGTGTTTGATCAACGCAGCCGCGTCGGACGCATCAATCCCGATCATTTCCTGCCGATGCGAGATTGGATTGAGCGGATCGAACGCGAACTGAAGGCAAACGTCGCCTACTACGAAAAGAGCGACTACTTGGAAGCCAAGGCGTTCCTGCGAAGTCTGATCGATGAAGCACGGGCTGACATCACGCCCCTTGCATCGCAGAGCCAATTGGCCGCTCGATAGGGCGGGCGCGATGATGACAATCGCTCCGAGACGACGTGCACCGGTCGCCGCGGAGCAGCGACAACGGGCGGCTA
>NZ_JANZKV010000198.1 GCF_025060895.1 Stieleria sedimenti
GACGTTGCCCGAGGCCTGACGGCCAGCGGCTCACCATTCACTCAGCAGAACCCGACTAAATCGACAGCCCGCGAGCCGTCCGGTCGCGCTTCAAAAACACCGTGAAAGACCGTAGGGCGCGCGCCCTACCGCTAACAAAACCACCCCGCTTGCCGTCAAAATAGGTGGCATTGGGCGCCAGCTAACTGCCTACGACGCGACACCGCCGCTACTGGCAAATTCCACCACAGCACCGCGGTGCACCGCACGATTCGCCGCCCGAAGCCATCGGCAATGACCCGCTTGCTCCCTTCATGTTCGGAGCCGCCGTGGCGCTCATCAATCGCGTCAGCTTGACGTTGCCGCACTCCGGGCACGAAACCGGCTCTTCCGCCGATCGGACGAGCAGCTCGATTGACTTGTCACATTTGGAACATTCGTATTCGTAGAGTGGCATGATGCAGCCTCGATTAACCCTTGAAATTCATCTCACCATATGGCTTCAGCCAGTGACGCGCGATGGTCTCGTTGACACGCCGCCCGCTTTCGCTTCCCGCTGGGATCTCTCATTGGATATGATTCGGCAAACGCGTGTCTATTGTTGATCGACAACAGCTCTTTGGCAACTGGAATGGAAGTGGTGGGGAAAAATGAAACGAAAAGACGTCCGACGCGTCGATCAGATCGCGATCGAAGAATACGGAATGCTGGGATTGGTCCTGATGGAAAATGCGGGGCGTGGCGCGGCCGAGCGAATCGCCGCGTTGTGCCACGAATCACCGGGCGGTGCCAACCCGGTTTGCATCCTTTGCGGCTCGGGCAACAACGGGGGTGACGGCTATGTCATTGCCCGTCACTTGGAACTGCTCGGATTTTCCGTCCACATCCTGTCGCTGGTCCCGCTCGATCGATTGACCGGCGACGCGAGTGCCAACGCATCGATCGCCGCCCGGGCAGGACTGACCATCCAGATCGCCGAGTCTGCCGAGGACCTGGATCGGTGGATCGCGGACGATGAAACCGTCGTCGACTGCCTGCTCGGCACGGGCGCGACGGGCGCGCCGAGAGGCCTGTATGGCGACGCGGTGAAACTGGCCAACAAACGGCGTGGGCTGAGAGTCGCCATCGACCTGCCCACCGGACTGGACTGCGACTCCGGCACCCCCGCCGAAGTGACCTTTCGTGCCGACCTGACCGTCACCTTTGTCGCCGAAAAAGAAGGGTTTGCAAAGCCCGCAGCCGAACCCTGGTTGGGAACCGTGCAAGTCGTCGGCATCGGAGTCCCCAAAGCCTTGCTCAAAGACTTCAAAGTGGCGTAAGCTTCCAGCTTGCGTTCCGTGGCGTAAGCTTCCAGCTTGCGTTCCGTGGCGTAAGCTTCCAGCTTGCGATCATCACTGTCCCAACTTTCTAGATTCGTCGAGGTTTTACTGTGGCCGAAGTCATCGAAGCAACGCCGTTGAACACGCCTGATTCGGACGCGCTGCGTTTTCTCCCCGAAGGCCCGTATCAGATCGCGCCGGGGACGTTTTCCTGGGTGGGCATTCAACACGGCGCCGATGCGACCCACGGTAGCCTGAATCGCTACGACTTCGACAGCGGGACGAACGTTTCACAAGACCTCCCCGGCAGGCCGGGGTTTGCGTTTCCCTGCCAATCTGCGAATCGTTTTGTCGTCGGATGCGAACGCTCTCTAGGTTTTTTTGACGTTGCGACCGAACGGTGGGAACCGTTCTGCGAAAACATCGATCATGACGTGACCAACACGATCATCAACGATGGACTGGCCTACGAAGACAATCTGATCTTCGGAACCAAGGACTTGGAATTTGCGACCAAGAAGGCGGGGCTTTATCTGTACCGGGGGCGCGACCGCCAATTGATCCGGCTACGCGACGACCAGATCTGCAGCAACGGCAAAGCAATGGTTCTCGATAGAGGTCAACTCTCGTTGCTCGACATCGATTCGCCGACGCGTCAAGTCGTTCGCTACGGCGTGGACCTCGACAAGGGAACCTTGACCGAACCCGACGTCGTGCTCGACCTGACGTCTGATCCGGCGGTTCCAGATGGAGCGATCCTGACGCCTGACGGCAGCGGGCTGATCATCGCGATGTTCTTGCCGCAATCGGCCGCCTTCGGAGAAACCAGGCTCTACGATTTGGCCAGCGGGGAGTGCCGAACGGTCTGGCGCACCCCGCTTTCGCCACAGAACACCTGCCCGGCCCTGGTCGAACACGCCGGCACACTCAAATTGGTGATCACGACGGCCGTTGAAAACATGACCGCCGACGACCAGGCGGTCTGCTCCAACGCGGGCAGACTATTCGTCGCCGACAGCGGGCTGGACGTCGGGGACTGGAGCCCACCGGTGTACCAGGCATGATCCCGGCCCCTTAAACACTGACCGATCGCGACTGCGGCACGTGATCGGTACTTCTCGCAGGGACCGGATCCGCCTGGTCGTCGGTCGCAATGGGCAGCGTGAATTCAAACCACGCGCCGTCCGCACCATCGACCGTGTACAGCCTCCCCTGGTGCGACTCGATGATCGAACGACTGATCGCCAGCCCCATCCCCATCCCCTGCGCCTTGGTGGTCACAAAGGTCTGGAAAATCTCGTCGCCTTGATCCTTCGCGATGCCGGGCCCTGAATCGATCACCGACACCTTCAACATCTCCTGATCAGCGGCAACCATGATCTTCAGCGTCCGCTCGACGACCGCTGGGTCATCCATCGCATCAACGGCGTTGCGAATCAGATTGACCAGAACCTGTTCGACTTGCACCCGATCGGCGTACGCCTTGGGCAAATCAGCGGGGATGTCGACGAAAATTTCATCGAGGACCGTTCGCGTTCGGTACTCGCACAGATCTAGCGATTCAGTCACCGCGGACTCGATGTCAAATGCGGTCAGATTGCTGCCGGGGCGACCGAATCGACGCAGACTGTTGACAATCCTGTTGATTCGCTCGGTTTGCTCTTTGATTCGCTCGATCCATTGGCGGACGTCTTCTTTACGCTCCACGTTTTCGATGGCTCCCAGCTCACGATCCAACACCAACAAGGACGCCGACGAGAAGTTTGCGATTGTCGCCAGAGGCTGATTGATCTCGTGCGAAATCCCGGCAACCATTTCCCCGAGCGCCGAAACACGCGCCAAGTGTGCGAGCTCCAACTCCTTTTCGCTCAGCCGATTCTGGGCGTCTCGCAGATCGGTGATGTCGTTCCCCACCACTTGGTAGCCCAGGAGATTCCCGATCTGGTCGACCAAGACGCGACAATGCCATTGCTCCCAACGCAGCCGACCGTCGGCATCGTCGAACGAGACGACCGATCCCCCCTCCTGCCGACCGTCTTCCACGTGCGCAACCACTTGCCGCAAACGGCTGACCACCTTCGCCGGTAACACTGCGCTGACCGTCTGGCCGGCGATGCGATTGGCACGCAAGAATGCCGTGTTCACAAACGTCACGTTCTGATCGGCATCAAAACGAACGATGTATTCGCTTTGGTCTTCCACGATCGATCGGTACTGCACCTCACTGGCGTGCAACCGCTGATTGGCCTCACGCAGTTCTCTCGTTCGGCGGGCGACGCGACTTTCCAAGCTTTGGTTGGCTTGCTGCAAATCCCGCTCCGCCGACAACAACCGCTCATTGCTCGTTCGCAGCGAAGATTTCTGGCGAAAAACGCGTCCGGTTTGAATCATCGCCAGACAAAACAGTACCAGCATCAGCAGCATCACCCCCTGGAACCAACTGCGTTGCCAAAGCGCCGGGAATATCTCAATGGTGATCTCAGCAGGCGTCGTGTCGAGGTTGAAATCGGCGTCACGGGCCCGCACGCGGAAACGGTGGAGCCCGCCCTCCAGCCCCGGCAGATCGACTCGGACCGCCGGTGAAAACACGCTCCATGGCTGATCGTCAACACTCCACGAGAACATCAACTGGTCGCGGGGCGTTGCTTCCATGTAATCCACACCGCTCCACGCCAACGAAACGGTTTCGCCAAACGTAGCCTGGGATGCCGATCGCTCAATGACGGTGTCTGGCGGTTGACGATCCGGGCGATAGCGATAGGTCGTGAACCTCTCTCGCCGCGCGTCCAACTTCTTCAGTGGAATCCCCTTGGCAAGGTCACGACTCAGGTAGGACAACCCCGACGCGTTGAACCACAACTCCCCGGATCGGCCTTCATGAAGCCCTCCGTAGTCCGTGTCGTAGGCCAAAGCGGCCGGCAACGACGCCGCCGCCCAGGTCTGACCGTCAAATCGATCAAAACCCGCTGGCGTACCGACCAAGACACTCGAGTCTGACATCGACACAATACTCTTGATGCGATTATTGGAAATCCGATTCGATTCGTCATAAACATTCCATCGGTACTCCAGACCATCCCCCCGACGACCGTCCAACTTCACGACCCCCTTTGCTCGCGTGCCGATCCACAGATCCCCATCTTGGTCGTTAGCCAACGCGTCAGAAAACCCTCGCACGACCCAGGGAAGATGAACGGAGGCACCGAATTGATCCTCCGGGGTGACCTGCACCAGCGACGGCCCGGCAAACCAAACCGATCCGTCTCGGGTCTGGGCGATGCCGTAAACGAAATCAAGTCGATTGGTGGGACGAAAATGCTTCCATTCTTCCCCATCAAACCGCAACACACCGCCACGTTCACCTTCCTGGACCAACTGATTGACGGCCGCCCCGAACCACAGCCGCTGATCCCGATCTTCAAACACCGCCCGGCGATCTACCGCCCACGACAGTTCCGGATGCAGCCGCCGCTCCCATCGGTCTCCGAGACGTCGCGCCGTCGCTGCAACCCCGTCATGGCTGCCGGCCGCCCAGACGTCGCCGGAGGTCGTCACGATCACCCGCAGCGGCTGCGACATCAATCCATCGCCTGTGTCGTATTGCTGCCAACGATCCCCTTGGTGATGCACCACAGACAATCGATCGGTGAGAAACCATTGATCGCCGTCTACACCGCTGGCTTGATAAAGCAGACCACGATACGTCGTCCACCGTTGGCCTTGTGGTTCCAGACGCAAAGCGATGGAACCCTTGCCCGCGATCCACACCGCACCGTCGGACATCTTCCTGACGAAGATATCGTTGCCAAAAATGCCGTGATCGCGCATGCCGTGGCCGACCACCCGACCGTCCGCAGTGACCGACAGCACCGTACCGTTGGTACCAACCCACAACGCACCGTCATCACTCGCCTCGATCGACGATCCGATCCCGCGGGGCAGATCAATCACCGTCCAACGATCTCCGTCGTAGCGGAGCAGGCATTCCGTCGCGGTGTTTCGCCCCACACCGGCAAGACCACGATCCGTCACGACGATGCTGGGCATCGCGATGACCGGAAGCTCGTACTGACGCGTGTGGTGAGTCCATTTCTGTGTGCCATCTTGATTGCGTTCCAGGGAGAGGATCCTACCCAAGCGCGTCGCAAACCAAACCGTTCCGCGTCCGTCGTCTGCAATCTGAATCGGCCGAAACCTCTGATACCGACCCTCGATCGATTCACATACCAACTCCAAATCCAGAACGTCGCCACTGCCGTCGACACTGTCTTTGGGTAGCACGCTCAGTTGAATCCGCTTCCCAGGATCGTCCTCGAGCTCCCGCTGAAACACCGTGCGGCGGGCCTCGCCATCAATCCCCACGATCCGGTCACCCACCCGGACGCCGTGTTTGGCCGCGGGCCCATTTTCCGCAACCGCGATGACGGTATTTTCATCGAGTCCCTGCCCGTACAGACACACCCCCACCCCCGTGTTCCACCGGACCGTGTCGGCTGCCGCGACCGCCTGAACTTGGATCCCAGCGGAAAGGGGTTCACCCTGAAGAAAACTCGCGATCTCTGCCGTCGTGAACAGCTGCACTTCTTGCCAAGACTCGCCCTGTCCGCGCGACGGCGCCCCGCGCAACCGCAACGCGCCCTTATCCGTGCAGACCCAGAGATCGCCATCGGCTCCGGCGGCAAGGCCTTCCATGACCCATTGATCCTGATCGTCGAGGGGAAAGACCTGCCGGAACCGGCCTTGCTCAAGCAAATGGATCGAAGACCACGTGGCGGCAAAAAACTGGCCCCCCACCCGAGCGAACGCGATCGCTGCACCCGGCAGATTGCGGGACGCCCCAAACTCATCCCAGCGAAGCCCATCGTAACGAACCGCACCGTCCGCCACGCCGAACCAGACCGCACCACCGGGATCTTCTCCAATACAGCTGAGTTCCCTGCCCTTGAGCTGGGGGAAAGCTCGAATCCGCCATGATTCCTCAAAGGGATCCGGGTGTCGCGGCCGATAAGACTCCGCTTGCTGCGCTTGGCCGATGCCGGCGACAAACAACGCAGCCACCAGGTACACTATTCGGTAGGAAAGAAAATCCACTATCCGGCGTCCACGTCAACAATAAAGATTCGACTGTTCATCTCGCCATCGAAGCCGACATAGCACGGAATCCACCCGGCCAAACCTGAAATGCCCGTCAATAAACAAGCCCGTGTCGTTATTGTCGAGGATGACTCCGACGTCCGGGATTCACTCTGCGCGATTATAGCCGCGCTGGGGCACCAATGTGTCGCCTTCGAATCGGCCGAACAAACGCTTTCCTACCAACAGCTTGCCGACTGTGACTGCCTGCTGGTGGACTTCAATCTGCCCGGGATGAGCGGGACTGATTTCCTTCAAGAAGTCCAGCAAGACGGCGACGCCCCCCCCGCATGTCTATACACCGGCCGCGTCGACCCGCGTATCCACGATGCAGCCGCCGGGCTGAAGAACACGCTGGTCTTAGAAAAAGGCAACGACTCCAATTCGATCGCCGACTACCTGCAACAGCTGCTCGATCAATCCCACTGAACCTTTCATTCGCGCGGGGTCTGTCCCCGACGCGCGTTTGTCCCCGCGGCGCGTTGAAAATAGGACCAATGTGACAAATAGGACACATACGTCACCTAGGTCCTATTGGTCCCATCCTCCCCGGCTAACTGCTAACTGCTAACTGCTAACTGCCAACCGCGCACCGCGCACCGCGCACGAAAAAACCCGCT
>NZ_JANZKV010000199.1 GCF_025060895.1 Stieleria sedimenti
GTGACCGCCGCGATTCACCGTTCGACCTCCCCTCGCTTCGCTCGACCCTCCTACCAGGAGGGTGGCTTTGATGACTGCGCGACCTCGAAAAGGCAGAGCGGTCTCGCCGCCTAATACTTCCGTGGCGTCACGGTGCCTTGGACTCGACTGGGCAAGCCTTGAATCCTCAAGAAGCCTTCGGCGTCATCCTGGTTGTACGACCCGCCGCCTTCCATCGTCGCGATCTCGGCGTCGTACAAGCTGTTCGGGCTGCTTCGCGAGTCCACCGAGATGTTGCCCTTGTAGAGTTTCAGCGTGACTTCACCGGTCACGATCGCCTGGGCTTGCTTGATGAACGACATCAGGGCGTCCATCTTGGGCGTGTACCAGAATCCGTAATACACCATCTCGGCGACTTCCGGTGCGAGCCGATCGCGGAGGTGCATCAGGTCGCGGTCCATCGTCAATTGCTCGACATACATCAACGCGTCGTACAGGATCGTCATGCCGGGCGACTCGTAGACGCCGCGGCTTTTCATCCCGACGAAACGGTTCTCGATCATGTCGATTCGACCGATGCCGTTTCGGCCGCCGATGTCATTGAGTCGTTCGACCATTTCCAACGCGCTCGCGGCCTGGCCGTTGAGCGTCGTGGGGACGCCCGATTCGAAACCGATCGTCACCGACTCGCTTTCGTCGGGAGCTTCCTGGGGACTGACTCCCATCCCGAAATCGACCAGTTCGACGCCGTTGACGTCCAACTCTTCCAGCTCACCTGCCTCGTAGCTGATGTGCAACACGTTTTCGTCGCTGCTGTACGGTTTGGCGGTCGACGCTTTGACCGGAATGTTCTTCTCGGCACAGTAGGCGATCAATTCGGTTCGGCCGGGGAACGCGTCACGGAACTCCTTGATTCGCCACGGCGCGATGATCTCGACCGTGGGATCGAGTGCTTCGGCGGCCAGCTGAAAACGACACTGATCGTTGCCCTTGCCGGTCGCACCGTGGGCGTACGCGACCGCCCCCACTTCGCGAGCCACTTGCAGACAAACCTTGCTGATCAAGGGCCGCGCGATCGAGGTTCCCAGCAGATAGATCTGTTCGTACTTGGCCTGCCAGGCCAGCACCGGAAAGGCAAAGTCGCGGCACAATTCTTCGCGGACGTCGATCAATTTCGCCGACGCCGCACCGCAATCCCGCGCCTTTTGCATGATCGCGTCGCGGTCCTCACAGGGTTGCCCCAAATCGACATACACCGCATGGACTTCGTAACCTTGGTCCTGCAACCATCCCAAGATGACGGAGGTATCCAGACCGCCGGAGTAAGCCAATACGCATTTTTTGGTCGACATGAACAACTGCCTTTGCTGATGCTGTCTAGTGAAAGGTGGGGGGTCACCGAACGCGTCGGAGCTGGCCCGCCGGAATTGGGGGACACATTCTACGCTCGCGACGTCGCCTTCGCCTGGGCGACCCTGATTGGATAACATGGAACTGCAGGCCATTGGACCAGCGCATCGTCGAGTTGCGAACCCCGCTTTCGTCAAGACTCCCCTGCCCTGCGAGACTGTCGATTTCGTCGATCTTCATGAATTCAACGCGATCACATCAGCCCGACGCGTCAGCGTGGGGGCGCCGCGCGGCCCCTTGCTAACGCGTGCGGGCTTAAATCGACAGCCCGCCTGCCCCGACCCGTCCCACTCCCCGACTTTTCACGGCCGTTCCTTGCCCCTCCATCCGCCTCCCCATCCGTCGCACCAACCCGATCCCCAAGACTTGGCCCGCCTGCTGACCGATGTCGCGACCGGCCGGATCAGCGCGTCGGACGCCTTGGCCACCCTGACCGCCGACCCACTGTCCACGTCACGCCTCACCGGCTCAAACGCTGCCGGCTCAAACGCTGCCGGCTCAAACGCTGCCGGCTCAAACGCTGCCGGCTCAAACGCTGCCGGCGGTGCGGCGCCCGATCGCGTCACGCTGGACCTGGATCGCCAGCGCCGCTGCGGGTTCCCCGAGGTGATCTATGGCGACGGTAAACCGGCCGACATGATCGCCGCCATCATCCAGGCCCAACAAGACGCCGGCCAACCCTCTTTCGCTACGCGAGTCGCCGCGGCGGTCGCCGAACAAGTCCAAACCCAAGTTCCTGCTGTGCGTTTCAACCCGGTCGCCAGGACGCTGACCGCGGGGATCTCCGAACCGCCACTGCCGACACCACTGCCGACGCCACTGCCGCGTTCGCAGGATACAGGTGCCGTTGAAAACACGGCCCGAGTCACGCACGTTGCCGTCGTCACCGCCGGCAGCACCGATGCCCCGGTGGCCGAAGAAGCGATCGAGACGCTGCACTGGATGGGAATCCCGTTTCGACAATTCGACGACATCGGCGTGGCCGGCCCGGCTCGGCTGCTGGCCGCGGTGCCGCACTTGCGTGAAGCCGCCGCCGTGGTCGTCATCGCCGGCATGGAAGGTGCCCTGCCGGCCGCCGTCGGAGGTCACTTGAGCGTTCCCGTGTTTGCCGTCCCGACCAGCGTCGGCTATGGAGCGACTCTCGGCGGGCTGACCGCAATGCTGGGGATGCTCAGCTCCTGTGCGTCCAACGTCGCCGTCGTCAACATCGACGCCGGGTTCAAGGCGGCCTACTTGGCGGGACTGGTCGTCCGACAACTTCAACGTGCTCCGTAGTGGAATGCTGTGAAGCATTGATTGCCTGTGTTTGACGAGGTGTTAGCGGCAGGGCGCGAGCCCTCCGGTCTCCACTCCTCGACTCCTCGTTCCAAGGCTCCGCCTTGGAACGCAATGTCTCGGTGGCTCCGCCACACACCGTTCACGGCCAGGAGGCGGAGCCTCCAAGACAGTGCGTGGCCTTGTATGATGGTTCGAAGCCCGAATCGGTCCGCCGACCAAACCAATCTCAAACATCCCTCGGAAGCCCTCTCCCCACATGTCCCACCCCGCGCCTCCCCTGCCCTTCCCCGCCCGTGCCTCCGATGCCCACAAAGGCGACTTCGGACGCGTGTTGTTGATCGGCGGTTCGCGCGGCATGGCGGGATCCATCGCACTGTCATCCATGGCGGCACTGAAAACCGGTTCGGGACTGGTTTCGACGGCCATCCCGGATCGCTGCCTGGAAACGGTCGCCGGCTTTCACCCCGGCATCATGACGATCCCGCTGGCCGATACCGGTGACGGTCAATTCAGCTTGTCGGCAACTCTGCCATCGATCGATTCATTTGATGCCGTCGGCGTTGGTCCGGGCATGCGCACCGGTCCGGGTTCGTTGCGGATCGTCGAATCTCTGTTGGAAAAAAACGATTGCCCGCGCGTGATGGACGCCGACGCGATCAACCTGATGTCCGAGCACCAGCTGTTGGAGTCCCCTGCCCTGCCCCGCGATCAATCCAAGCTCGTCCTGACGCCCCATCCCGGCGAACTGGCGCGACTGACGGGCGTCTCCGCCCGCGATCGCGCCGGCCAACTTGTTGCGGCGGAATCACTGGTGGAAAAACACGGCATGACGATCGTTGTCAAAGGCGGACCGACTGTCCTGGTCGGTCGCGCAACGGACGGCCGCGGCGTTGTCCGGTCTGTCAACAGGACGGGTAACCCAGGCATGGCCAGCGCCGGCAGCGGTGACGTCTTGACCGGCATCGTCACGTCACTACTGGGTCAACGACTCTCGCCTTGGGACGCCGCACGGTTGGGAGTGTTTGTTCACGGTCTGGCCGGTGACACCGCCGCGGCGAATCACTCCCAGCCCGCAATGACCTGCGTGGAACTGCTGCAATCTCTCCCCGAGGCGATCGGATTGCTCAACTGAGCAGCACCCCAGCGGCAAGCGTCACAGCTCGTCGATTTAATCGGGATCTGCGGAGTCAATGGTGAGCCGCTGGCCGTAAGGCCTCGGGCGGGCGCTGAAATGCCCGGCCGCTTACGCGTCGCGGCTCACTAAATCGACAGGCCGGTCAGCGCCCGGCACGTGTCGGCTTCGCCAACGGGCCACTGGCTCACGCTACGTGCTGACATGCGACATCCCGGCGGGAAACCCGATCCGCCACATTCCCCATCGGCGCCACCGAAATCGGCTATCATTGCGGCTTCCTTCCTACTCCTCCCGATCGCTGCTAAGTCTTCCATGAAACGTTCCACCGTGTCCTTCGCCTCCCTGCTGGCCGTCGCCTTGATGGTGGCCGGTTGCAACTCTTCGTCCGACAACTCCTCCACGGCTGACTCCGCCGCCGACGGCAAACAACTTCGCATCGCCGTGATCCCCAAGGGCACCAGTCACGAGTTCTGGCGATCGGTGCACTTCGGTGCCGAAAAGGCGGCCAAAGAAATCGGCAACGTCGAAATCATCTGGCGTGGCCCGGTGGTCGAAAGCGACACCGGCAGCCAAATTGAAGTCGTCAAGGACATGATCACGATGGGTGTCGACGGCATCGTGCTGGCGCCCAACCAAAAAGGCGGCCTGGTCGATGCGGTCGAAGAAACGATCGGCGAAGGTATCCCGGTGGTGATCTTCGACAGTGGATTGGACGAGGGTCCCGAGATCGTCAGCTACGTTGCGACCGACAACTTCAAGGGCGGCCAGATGGCCGGCGACGCGATGGCCAAGGCGATCGGCGAAAAAGGCAACGTCATCTTGTTGCGTTACATCGCCGGCAGCGAAAGCACCGAACAGCGCGAAAACGGCTACCTGGACGCACTCAAGAAGTATCCCGACATCACCGTCGTCTCCTCCGACCAATACGCCGGTGACAACGCCACCAGCGCCAAAGAAAAGGCAGACCAACTGCTGCAACTGCACGGCGAATCGCTGGCGGGGATCTTCGCCGTCTGCGAACCCAACGCCAACGGAACCCTGGAAGCGATCAAGAACGCCGGCATGGCGGGCAAGGTGAAATTCATCGCCTTTGACCCCAGCGACGCCTTGATCCAAGCGATGAAAGACGGCCATTGCCACGGCATCGTGCTGCAAGATCCCGTGCAGATGGGTTACCAATCCGTCCTCACGCTCATCGATTCGCTCAACGGTCAATCCGCCGAAGCGTTTCAAAGCACCGGTGAATACCTGGCGACGCCGGAGAACATGGACGAAGAGAAGTATCAGAAACTGCTCCAACCCGAAACGCTGTAGTGAACCCGTTGCTCGAAGTCACCGGAATCAGCAAACGGTTCGGCCCCACGATCGCTCTCGAAAACGTCTCCTTGTCAGCGCATGCAGGTCGCGTGTTGGCGTTGATCGGCGAGAACGGCGCGGGCAAGAGCACGCTATTGAAAACGCTCAGCGGCGCGCATCGTGCCGACGCCGGAACGATGTCGCTCGAAGGCCGGCCTTACCGTCCAACCAGCCCCATCGACGCGCGCGACAGCGGTGTCGCGATCGTCTACCAGGAACTGACCCTGGCACCCGACTTGAGCATCGAAGACAACGTGATGCTGGGACGCACCGGCACCGGCGTGGGAACGCTGTTTCGATCCAACCAACGCGCCTCGGTCACCGAAGCACTGCATCGCGTCGGACTCCACCACGTCTCCCCCAAAGCCCGCACCGGCGACCAATCCGTCGCCACGCAACAGTTGATCGAAGTCGCACGCGCCTTGATCAGCGACGCCAAGATCATCCTGTTCGACGAACCGACCAGTTCGCTGCCGGCGGCGGACGTGGACCGCTTGTTTCAAATCATCGATAACCTTCGCAGTCGCGGATTGGCGGTCATTTACATCAGCCACTTTTTGGAAGAAGTCCGCCGCGTCGCTGACGACTATGCGGTCCTGCGTGACGGCAATTCCGTCGGCAGCGGCGAACTCGCGTCGATCAGCGACGATCAAATCATCTCGCTGATGGTGGGCCGCGACGTCGACGACCTGTTCCCCTCGGTGCCCCACGAAATCGGCGAAGTCCGTTTGGAAGTCGAAGACTTGGGCGCGGCGCCGATGCCCAAAGACGTTTCGCTGGCACTCCGCCGGGGAGAAATTTTCGGCGTCGCCGGACTGGTCGGCGCCGGACGCACCGAATTGCTGCGTTGCCTGTTCGCCTTGGAACCGACCTATGCCGGCCATGTGCGACTGGACGGTCGGCGACTGCCGCACAACGTTCGCGGGCGCCGCAAAGCCGGGTTCGGACTGCTCAGCGAAGACCGCAAAAACGAAGGCTTGGCGCAAAACCTGTCGATCGTTGAAAACCTGGCGATGGGCAATCACGATCGTTACACCACCGCCGGTTGGATCAACTTGAATGCACGTCTTCGCGACGCCAGAGCCTGGATCAAGAAAGTCGAAATCAAAGCCCAAGATCCCGGCCAGGCGGTTTCCGAACTGTCCGGCGGCAATCAACAAAAAGTCGCGATCGCGAGATTGCTCGCTCAAGACGCGGAGATCTATCTGCTGGATGAACCGACCAAGGGGATCGACGTCGGCACCAAAGCGGAAATCTATCGCATGATGGGCGAGTTGGCGGCCGACGGGAAAACGGTCATTTTTGTCAGCTCGTATCTGCCGGAATTGTTGGCGGTCTGCGATCGAGTCGGCGTGATGACGCGTGGCCGGCTCGCCGAAACGCGCGACGCGGACCAATGGGACGAAGAGGAATTGATGGTGGCGGCACTGGCTGCCGTGGAAGAACGATGACCGAAAACCAAACACGACCAAATAAATTTCATTGGCTGACTTCGTTCCGGCATGGGCCGACGTTGGCCCTGCTGGCGATCATCGCACTGTTCGCGTTGCTGGACTGGCAATTCGGCAGCGGCCGATTCTTTTCGCCGCGCAACGCCCGTGTGATCGTCAATTCCGCCGCCCTGATCGCCGTCCCCGCACTCGGCATGACGATGATCATCATCGCCGGCGGCATCGACCTGTCCGCCGGGACCGCACTGACACTCAGCGGGACCGCGCTGGCGATCGCGTTTCGCGATTACACGATTCCGGTCGACCAGGCCGGCGCCGCGACGTGGATCGCCGCCGCACTCGCCCTCGGACTGGGCGTCGGCATTCTGTGCGGCTTGATCAACGGCCTGATCATCAGTTTGACCGAGATGGTGCCGTTCATCGTCACACTCGGCACGATGACGATTTTTCTGGGACTGGGCCAAGTCATCGCGGACGAATCAACCGTCTACCCCGAGTCGGGGCACCTGCCGGACTGGCTGCGTTATCTGTGTTACACCGGCAGCAATTCGGATCACTACTGGCTGGGTTTCCTGCACATCCCCTCCAGCGCCCTGATCGCGATCGTGCTGGGGTTACTGGTCGCCGCGGTGATGCACTTCACCGTGTTCGGCCGCAACGTGGTCGCGATCGGATCGAACGCCTCGACGGCGCGGCTGTGCGGAATCCGGGTCGGTTGGACGACCGCTTTGGTGTACGCCCTGGCCGGTATCTTTGTCGCCGTCGGTGCCCTGCTCTATTTTGCCAACGTCAAAAACGGGAACCCGTCCGACGGCACGGGCAAGGAACTGGAAATCATCGCCGCGGTGGTGCTGGGCGGAGGCAGCTTGAGCGGCGGACGCGGATCGGTGCTCGGAACGATCATCGGCGCGCTGATCATCAAAACGATCAGCAGCGGGTGCACCATGCTGTCGATCCCCAACACCTACACCCACATCATCATCGGCGTGATCATCATCATCGCGGTGCTGATCGACGGGTTACGCAACGGAGCCCCCAAGTGGCTGTTCGACCGGTTGCGGTGAGGCCATCCTCTTGTTCCCGGGCTCCGCCTGGGAACACGCTGTCTTGGAGGCTCCCGCCTCCTGCCCGCCAACCGCGTGTGGCGAGCGGCCACACCGACCTTGCGTTCCGGCAACGCCACTTCCTTGAACGCCAAGCGAGGTATCTTTGTTAGCGACAGACCGCGAGCCCTCCGGTCTTCCACTTGGGAACGATCGGAGGAGATTTCCGCCCCCACTCCCCCGATCCTTGCCAATCGGCCAAACTACGCGTTTCGGCCCCCTTTGCGGCTACGCTGTGAAGCATTTTCAGCGGTAGGGCGCGAGCCCTCCGGTGTTTTGGTAGAGATGAAGAACCGGAGGGCTTGCGCCCTGCCGCTAAAACCTCCTAAAACACAGGAAAAAATGCTTCACAGCGTCGCCTCTGCAGCCGCCGCCCCCTCCCTGCCCTTTCGCAGCTCGTGACAGAACTTGTTTCGATTCCCGACATCACCCTCGCCGCGGTCGATGCTGCGCTGCAAGCTGGTGTCGTGAGCATCGGGAATTTCGACGGCGTGCACCTCGGCCACGCCAGCTTGCTGGGGCAGACCCGGCAACTGGCCGACCGACTCGGCGGCCCCGCCATCGCCTGCCTGTTTGACCCCCATCCGATTGCGATCCTGCGTCCCGAATTGGCGCCCAAGCGGTTGACGTCGGTCGAGGAACGGGCGCGCCGGATGACGAAGCTCGGCATCGATTTTCTGGTCGTCTGCCAGACTTCACCGGACCTGTTGAACCTCTCGCCCGAACGGTTCTTTGACGCCCTGGTCCGGGACACTCTGAAATGCCGCGGCGTGGTCGAAGGCGAAAACTTTTGTTTCGGTAAAGACCGCCGCGGCGATGTCGAGGTGCTGCGAACGTTGTGTCGCAATCAGGGCATCGAATTCCACATCGCCGAAATGGAATCGGTCGGCGGCGCGATGATCAGCAGCACACGGATCCGCGACCTGCTGGCCGAAGGCAATGTCCGCGAGGCGGCTGCGATGATGGCCACACCACATCGGATCTGCGGTGTCGTCGCCCACGGAGACCGACGGGGCCGCACGCTCGGTTTCCCGACCGCCAACCTGGAACAGATCGACGTGGTCATTCCCGCCGGCGGCGTCTATGCCGGGTTCGCCTCGGTCGGAACCACCCGCCACCCGGCCGCGATCCACATCGGCGAAAGCCCGACGTTTCAATCGGGTGATCCGACGAAGGTCGAAGTCCACTTGATCGATTTCAGCGGCGACCTCTACGAGCAAACCGTCTCCGTCGAATTGATCGATCGTGTCCGCGGCGTCGTTCGTTTTGAATCCGTCGAAGCGATCGCCGACCAACTTCGAAAAGACATTCAATCCGCTCAGCAACTGCTGGCACTCCCCTAACGCGACCGGTCCCCGATGAGCGTCAACTGGAAACGATTTGTCGACCAAATCAGCCACTACCAATCCTTTGTCCTGGTCAGCCACGTGCGACCGGACTGCGACGCGCTGGGCAGCGAACTGGGCATGGCGCATGTCCTTCGCCAGATCGGCAAAGACGTCCGCATCATCAACGCCCACCGCGTCCCGCCGTCGCTGCAATTCCTCGACCCCGCCGGCAACATCGAAATTCTCGGTGACGATGTCGAGCCCGAAGACATTTCGGCCGATTGCATCCTGATCCTGGACACCAGCGCGTGGGTGCAACTGGGGGACATGGCCGATGTCGTGCGGGCCGCGTCGTGCGACAAGATGGTGCTCGATCACCACGTCGGTGAAGACGACATGGGCGCGACGATGTACAAGGATTACCAGGCCGAGGCTTGCGGAACCCTGGTCGTGCAAGCGGCCGATGCGTTGGGCGTTCCGATCACCCGGCAGATGGCCCAGCCGTTGTTTGCCGCGATCGCCACCGACACCGGCTGGTTCCGTTTCGGC
The DNA here is from genome assembly GCF_025060895.1 of Stieleria sedimenti. Classification (GTDB taxonomy): domain Bacteria; phylum Planctomycetota; class Planctomycetia; order Pirellulales; family Pirellulaceae; genus Stieleria; species Stieleria sedimenti. Next base: position 9,590 of record NZ_JANZKV010000199.1, read on the forward strand.
AGCGTCACGGCGGAGACCTACCGCGTGATCGCCCGGCTGGTGGACGCCGGCGTGGTCCCGGCCGAAGTCTACAGCGACCTGTACGAACGCGACACACTGGCGCGACTGAAATTACGCGGCCTGATCCTCTCGCGGACCCAAAGCGAACTCGACGGCGCGCTGATGCACACGTACGTCGAAACCCGGGACTTTGAAGCGGTCGGGGCGTTGCCCAGTGACACCGAAGATTCGATCAATCTGACCCTGGCGGTCGCCAACACCAAGGCGGCGGTGATCTTTGTCGGACAACGGCTCGGCGGTTTCAAAATTTCGTTCCGCAGCCGCTGCGATCTTGCCGTCAACGAGATCGCCCAACAGTTCGGCGGCGGCGGGCACAAAGCGGCCGCCGGTGCCTTCCAAGAAGGCACGCTCAGCGACGTCCAAACCCGAGTCTTGCCGGTGATGATCGAGGCACTCAAGAAAGTGCTGTCGCCGTGAACGATCTTTCAGCGGCCGGGCGCGAGCGGGCTGTCGTTTTAGTCGGGATCTGTCTGAGTCAATAGTGAGCCGCTGGCCGTAAGGCCTCGGGCGGGCGTCGCAATGCCCGGCCGCTTACGCGTCACGGCTCAAAAAACGACATTCGCTTGTTCCCCGGCTCCGCCTGGGAACACACTGTCTTGGAGGCTCCGCCTCCCCGGTCCGCCGGCAGAGCCGGCGATCATGGCAAGCAGGATGCTTAACCCACTGTTACTCAGCCATCAGGAACCCGGTCATGGTCCAACCGCTGTCGGTCTTTTCCCAATAGGCTCCGGCACTGGTGAAGAACTGTTTGATCGTCTCGAACGGTGGCAGCTTGCCGGCTTGAATCGGATCCGGTTCCCCGTCTTCGTCCTTTTCCACGATCCGCCGAAGCAGATTGGCGATCAGTGAGTCGCTGTCCTTGAGTTCTCCTTTTCGCAGCAGCTCATAGCGAGCCCGCAGCGCGATGCTGGGGTGAACGACGCTGTCGTAGGTGACCTCGTTACCCTGATTCAAATCGTCGATGGCTGCGACGATCGTTTTGGTACGTTCGGTCGCCCCCAGACGATCTCCCGTCTCGCCGGCCCGAACACGCTTGCCGAGCTTGACCAACAATTCCGAGTGGCTGGAAAACATCAGGTAGTCGGCATCGTCGTCCTGCTGGCCTTCGACGACCGCGATCGCCCAGTGGTTGAGCAGCGGCGCGGTGTCTTCGTCCTCGATGTTTTCGTCGAAACCGAGCGCAGCCAATTGGGCATCGATATCATCACTGTCGTTCTTGCCTCGCTCGACCCGCCAGACGTCGAACTCGGACACCTCCAACTTGATCGCGTCCGGTTCGACTTCCATCGCTTTCTGAACGACCTTGGCGACGACGTCCGCGTTCTTGATCCGCAGGGCGACCAACATCCGATCCGACTCCGGTCCGGCCGGCATCGTGTTGTCGGTGATCAGAACCACCTCGTTTTCCAAGTTGGGTAAGAAGTCTCTCGCGATATCGATCTGCGGGCCTTCGGGGTCATCGCGGATCCCTTCAATCATCGGCCGAAACAGATCTTCGCCCAAGGCATCGTTGACCAACGACTCGGCAGCCCAGAATGCGGATTCCAATTCCCAATTGAATCGAAAGAACGCGCCGGTGTCTTCGGTCGGCCAGGTTGGAATGGGCAGTCGGATGGAATTCTTAGACTGCAACATCCGGGCGGCTTTGGTCAGTTTGCCGGGGGCCAACACGACACCGCAGTGAAGCACGTCGAATCGCTTTCCGGCAACGACACCGACGCCACCGACCGCCTCGATCACGCCGAAGCCCTGTCGCTCGAGCAGCTCGATCACGTCCAGATCATCGCGACGGTCATACTCGACGACCTCACGCAAAATCCGTCCCATTGCAAACGGCTCGGCATACCACTGCCAACAGACGGTTGCTTGTTTCTCGTTTGCCGAATCAATCTCGGCGGTCGAATCGGCGAGCACTTGTTGGTAGGACGCTCGGTTGGAAAATGCTTTGGCGGGCGATTTTCCGGCGACGACGTCCAACACACCTTGAATCACGCTCTCGCGGTCGGCCGCGATGAAACGTTCGTCATTCCAGGCCAACGCGATCTCGACGATTTTCAGTTGCCCGGGCTTCGGCTTGGTGCGGTAGACCCGAATCGTTTCGTCGCCATATTTGACGTCTTTGCGAACCGCGCCACCGGCTTTCAAGTCGGCGTCGATCTTTTCCGCCGCCCGATCGGCTTCCGCTTTCCGATCGCGGATATCCGCAATGACGCACAGTGAATACGGACGGCGTTTGTCGTCGGTGAACGACAACCACGCCAGGGTGACTTCTCCCGACGCGATCTCGTACAGATCGTCGGGTTTCAACCCGATCTTGCGATTGAGCGAATCAAAGTACGACCGGGCGCGTTCCCGCTGGTCATCGAGAAACGGCTGCATCTCCTCGGAGGCAAACAGCAGCCCGATCTGCGTCTGCTCCCAGGCGTCGCAAAACGACGGCAGCTCGGGAATCCGGACGACTCCCGCGGTGGATTCGGGCAATAGATCAACCGCGGACACATATTCGCCCGCGTTTGCCCGAGCCTGTCCCTGCCCCTGTCCGACTTCGACCTGGGGCGATTCGGCCTCCTGCTCAAGCTGCAGCGGCTGCGCAGCACAAGCCAAAGGGGCCAGGGACAACAGGGCGACGCCACACAGGACTGCCGCCGACGATCGGATCAAGGGAAGACCAACTCTCATAAATTTATCTTTCGGCAAACGCTGACGTTGAGCTGCCAATATGTTGTGAAAAAATCCGCTGATTCGAAAAAACGCCCGGGCGGAGAATGGCTCAAAAAGGCTCAAATGCATGTTGGACTCAGCGGCTTGTGAATCTCGAGGGGGAGCGAGACCTACTCGCGACGAGTGGCGTTCATCGATCGACGAATTGTCAGACATCGCAGGCACAGTATGTTATCGCACTCGATTGAACCACGAAACGCCTTCGATTCCGACGTCCCAATACCATCGAAATGACTTTATCCTCGTCCAATCCCGCCGAATCAACGTACCAAAACCCTCTGATCGAACGCTATTCGTCTCGAGAAATGGCCACGCTTTGGGGCCCCAATCGACGTTTCCAGACCTGGCGACGCCTCTGGATTGCCCTGGCAGAAAGCGAAAAAGAGCTCGGAATCGATATTTCTGACACGCAATTGGAACAACTCCGCGCGTTTGAGTCCAATCTAAATCTGGACGTGGCCCGAGAATACGAGCGGATTCGACGTCACGACGTGATGGCCCATGTCGAGGCCTACGGGGACCAATGCCCCGACGCCAAGAAAATCATTCACCTGGGCGCCACCAGCTGTTTCATCACCGATAACGCCGACGTCATTTTGATCCGCGACGCCTTGCGATTGGTCGCCAGACGGCTGGCCGCCACCATCGATACGATGGCCACCTTCGCCGCCCAGCACCGTGCCCTGCCCTGCCTCGGCTTCACCCACCTGCAACCCGCCCAGCCGACGACCGTCGGCAAGCGATGCTGCCTGTGGACCTATGACCTGGTCCTGGACCTGCACGAAATCGAACACCGACTCGACACGTTGTGCGCCCGCAGCGCCAAGGGAACCACCGGGACCCAAGCCAGCTTCCTGCAATTATTCGGCGGCGATCACGAAAAGGTCCGCCAACTGGAACGCCGCATCGCCGAGAAAATCGGGTTCGAAAAAACCTACGCCGTGACCGGGCAAACCTATCCGAGGAAAGTCGACGCGCAACTGCTGGACGCGCTCAGTGGGATCGCGCAAAGCCTGCACAAGACCGCGACCGACATCCGGCTGTTGGCCAACCGCAAAGAAATCGAAGAACCGATCGAAAAACAACAAATCGGTTCGTCGGCGATGCCCTACAAACGCAACCCGATGCGGAGCGAGCGGATTTGTGCCCTGACGCGGTTCGTGATGAGCCTGCAAAGCAGCCCGGCGATGACGGCCGCCACGCAATGGATGGAACGCACGCTCGACGACAGCGCCAACCGCCGCCTGGTGATCCCCCAAGCCTTCCTAGCCATCGACGCGTCCTTGGTGCTGATGCAAAACATCGCCAGCGGATTCGTCGTCTACCCCAAGACGATCGAGCACAACTTGGCCAAGGAACTGCCCTACATGGAAACCGAAAACATCATGATGCGTGCCGTCGAAGCCGGCGGCGATCGCCAAGATCTTCACGAGCGGATTCGGATCCACAGCCGCGAAGTCGCCCAACGTGTCAACGCCGAAGGCAAACCGAACGACATGATCGAGCGACTGAAAAACGACGACGCCTTCTCCGCCGTCTCGTTCGACACCGAGATCAACCCGCTCGATTTCGTCGGACGCGCCCCCGAACAAGTCGACGAGTTCATCGAACAAGAAATCAAACCGATCCGCAGCCGCTACGCCGATCAGGAATCGCTGAGCGTCGAAGTCACGGTTTAACACGGAAGAATGTGCCAACGACAGCGAGACCTCTCTTGTGCGTGCGTCGTGCTTCTCCCGAAGGGACACCGATTGAACAACGGCAGCCTTTGACAAGCAACTTAGTCTCTCCCCCTCTGGGAGAGACGGCGTTTG
>NZ_JANZKV010000002.1 GCF_025060895.1 Stieleria sedimenti
TCCGGTGTGTTGGCAAAGATGCGCAAGCCGGAGGGCTTGCGCCCTGCCGCTAAAACCTCGTCCAACACAGGAAATAAATCGTTCACGGCGTAGGGCGGAGCGCGGGAACCAGGGGACAAGGAGATGCCGGTCGCTCACGCGTCCCGTTGGGAAGCCGCGTTGATCGCGCGGGCCAGATCATCGCGTAGGTCTTCAAGCGATTCCAACCCCACCGACAAGCGGATCAATCCGTCGGTGATGCCGAACCGGGCGCGATCGGCGGCGTCATAGCTGGCGTGGGACATCGTTGCCGGTTGCTCGATCAACGATTCGACCGCCCCGAGGCTGACCGCCAAGTGAAACAGCTTGGTCGACTCGCACACCGCCGCGGTTTCCTCGATGCCCGCATCCAACTCGAACGTCACCATCGCCCCGAATCCGCCGACGAGTGTCTTGCGCGCCAACTCGTGTTGCGGGTGACTTTCCAGCCCCGGATACAGCACCATGCGAACCTTCGGATGTTGCTCCAGCCACCGTGCCAAGGCGAGCGCGGTCTTGGACTGTTCCCGGATCCGCAGATCCAACGTCTTCAATCCGCGGCTGACCAAGAAACAGCTCAGGGGATCCAGCACTGCGCCGGTCGCATTTTGGATGAAGTAGAGCCGATCCAAGAGTTCTTGATCGGCCACCGCCAGCGTGCCGCCCAAGCAGTCGCTGTGACCGCCCAGGTACTTGGTGGCCGAGTGCATGACGATGTCGATGCCGTGTTCCAGCGGTCGCACCAGCGCCGGTGTCCCGAAAGTGTTGTCGACACCGATGATCACGCCACGTTCTTTCGCGATAGACGCCAACGCCGACGGATCGGGGATCGTCAGCCGCGGGTTGCCGATCGTTTCCGCCCAAATCAATTTCGTCCGATCGTTGACCGCTGCGGCGACGGCGGCGGGGTCGGTCATGTCGACCAGCGTGACATCAATCCCGCTTCGATTGCAGATCTTGTGCAGCAATCGATACGCACCGCCATACAGGTCGCATCCGGAGACGACATGGTCGCCGTTTTCCAACAGCATCGTGACGCAGTGGATGGCGGCCATGCCACTGGAAAATGCCAACGCACCGACGCCCGACTCCAGCGACGCCAGCGTGGTTTGCAGATTGCTTCGCGTCGGGTTGCCGCTTCGCGAGTAGTCGAACTGGCCCCACTCGCCCGCACCGGGTTGGCGAAACGTGCTGGCCAAATGGATCGGCGGGACGACCGCACCGGTCGCCGGATCGATCTCGTTGCCGACGTGAATCGCGCGGGTCCGGAAAGAACTCTCGACCGCCGACACCGGGTGTCCGTCCTGATCGCTCATACCGACAGAGCCTGCTCCAGGTCGGCGATCAAGTCATCACCGTTTTCGATCCCGCAGGACATGCGGATCATGTTGTCAGCGATCCCGAACCGAACGCGGTCTTCGGGGGTGCAATGGAAGTAGCTCATCACCAACGGTTGTTCGATCAGCGATTCCACGCCGCCCAGACTCGGGGCGATTCGCGGGATACGAGCCGCATCGACGATGTTGGCCGTTTGTTTCCAATCGGCGTCGCGAATCGTAAACGTGATCAACCCGCCAAAGCCACGCATTTGGGCCGCGGCGATGGCGTGCGTCGGATGGCTTTTCAGCCCCGGGTAATAGACACGCTCGACGCGTGGGTGCGACTCCAGGAACTCGGCGATGCGGAGCCCGTTTTCGTTTTGACGCTGCATCCGCAATTCAAACGTCTTCAACCCGCGTTCGAGAAGGTACAGATTGTGGGGCGAGCTGATGTTGCCCAGGATGCCGCGCATGCTGCGAACGGCTTCTAGTTGCTCGCTGCGTCCGCAAAGCACGCCGGCCAGCAGGTCGTTGTGCCCGCCCAGATACTTCGTTGCCGAGTGCAGCACGTAATCGACGCCGTACTCGGTGGGATTCATGTTGTAGGGCGTCGCCAGCGTCGCATCGATCAACGTCTCGACTTCGTTGGCTTTGCCGACGGCGGCGAATTTTTCCAGATCGATGACCGACAGGTGTGGATTGGTCGGCGATTCGCTGACCAACATTTTGGTGTTGCGGTTGATCGCCGCTTCCATCGCGTCGTAATCACCGGTCGTCACTTGGCGGGTGACCACCCCGAAACGCGAAAGGTGTTTGGCACAGAACTCCCGACTGCGGTGATAACACTGGTCGAAGAAAACAATTTCGTCGCCGGCGGACAGTTTGGTCATCAGCAGGCCGACGATCGCCGACATGCCGCTGCCATAAACGATCGCTTCGTCGCACTTTTCCAGCGCGGCAATCTTGGCCTCGACACTGCGTTCGTTGGGATTGCCGTAGCGTCCGTATTCCTCACGCTGCTCTTCGCCGTTGACGAACCGAAGCAGATCCTCGGTCGATTCAAACGTGAAGGTGGCGGCGGTGTAGATCGGGGTGGCAATGCTGCCGGAGTCTTTCTGGCGAGCTTCCCCGGCGTGAACGCATTGCGTGGACAGTCCGGCACGTCGTGTGGGCATCGTCCCTGGCCTCTCCGTAACACGTTCCACCCTCGAATTCGCGGCCGGATCGTTCGCCGGCAGGGAAACGTTGCCTTGGTCAGAAGGCGTGATCGACGAAGGCGACGTGGCGTCACCGCTTGTTTGCTTTGTTTGCATGGCTCTTTAGCAGTAAGGCTGCAAGTGGCCGTAAATCCCATGAATTACGATTCGGACGGAAGATCGACCGAAATGTCACTCCCCACAGACTAGCTGCACGGGATAGAATCGACAAGCGAAAACGTGTTGACGCGACGGCAGCTCGCCTCCTTGGGACCCATTTAGCGGCATGATCGGTTCATTTTCTCAGCCCTGGCCAAATCGCCACCGTAGCCCGGCCTACGGCTCCCCTGCGTACCGAACACGGGTGTGGTGTGCGATTGTCGCGGCGGTGCACCTCTGCCTTTGGGGGGGCAGCGGTCTGGGGACCGCTGGCCTGGAGACCGTCGCGATCGGTCAAGAACCGGTTGCTCCGCCGGAAATCCGCCCCACCGCCGAGGCGGCAGCCGCCGGAAATCCGGTCGCCGACGATTTGGCGGAACAGGCCCGCCGACTCGTCGATGGGCTGCGCAGCGACCAATTCGCCGTCCGTGAACTCGCCTCCGAACAACTGTTTCGCCTCGGCCCGGCCTGCTTGCCGATCCTGCGAGCAACCCGTCGCCAAAGCAGCGACACCGAGCAATCCGACCGCTTGGACCGCATTATCGATTCGCTGGCCAAGCAGAACCTGGAATCCCGAATCCGCTCGTTCTTGCAAGGCGGGCCGTCGGAACTGGAGAATTGGCCCGAACTGGAAAAGTGGTTTGGCGATTCGCCGCGAATCCGCGAGCTGTTTGTCGACCTGTATCGCGAGCACCCCTACTTGGTCGATGCGCTCGGCGGCACACCCCAACAACTCTCGATGGGACTCTCGCGCGTGCACCGCCGGCTGTTCGAACGCGGCGTCGGCCCCCGCGAAACCCCGCAGCGTGTCGACTTGATCGCGTTGCTGTTGCCGATGACGGATCCCAATTTTCAAGCCGCCCCACGATCCGATTTGATCGTCGCGTCGCTGTTACAGCTTTACCCCGCCAACGACTTTCGAAAGGATGCCGTCTTTGGCGAACCGTTCATGCGAATGGTCGCCAAGTGGATGTCTCGCAGCGACCTGAGCATCCGCGAAAAGGTGCTGCGTCTGGCGCTGCAGTGGGAGATGGACATCGGCCTGACGCTCGCCGTGGAAACCCTGAAACAAAACCCGGACCCCATTTTGTTGTGCCGCTGTATGCAAACGATCTCGCGACAGGGGACGCGTGAGCATGCGGTCTTGCTGGCCGCGTACATCAACGACCCAACCGTCGTGTTCCAAAAACGCTACCTGGGCGTCCGCGGCGGTGAAGTCCAGGTGGGCGACGTCGCAGCCGCCTCGATCGCCCTGCTCAACTCCGTTCCGGTCACCGAAATCGGCTTCGCCGAACCCGCCGAACACCCGATTTTCGGGATCATCTACGAAGAGCTGGTGGTGCCGTTGAAGGTGCCGACGAAATCCGCCGGCGGTGACCAGGACGATGACAGCAACGACGACAAGGACGGGGACACAGCGGACTCTGCCGACGACGAATTCCTGGACGAAGACGACCTGACTCCGCTTCAACCAGGCGACCTGTCGCCGAAGGAAATCGCACGCTTGATCGAACACGCCAAGCGGCGGGAAGCCGCCCGAGTCGAAATCCGCCTCAAGGCGCTCGAACTCGTCCCGGCCGCTGCGGCGGAGGCTCCTCAAAAGAGCTGACCACAGTGCCGGTCTCCCATGGCGGAGCCGGAACTTGGGTGCGCTAGTGCGACCCCAAACTTTGATGTGGCACGCCGCGGGACGTCGATTCTTTTACTGCAGGATTTGGCAACCGATTTAGATTCTCTCCCTCTGGGAGAGACGGCGTTTGCGCAGCAAGCAAACGCCAGAGAGGGGACGTCCCCTGGCGTGAAACCGCTGCCGCGGTGGAACGAGAAGTGCGTCAGTAATACAATTGATGTCCTCCGGGAGAGTGACTTCTTCACCTGATGCCTAGGGAGTCGAGTGAAGCGAGGGAAGGTCGAACGGTGAATCGCCACGTCCACTCAACGACTTAAAAACTGCACGACCGCGGCGGTGGACGGACCTTGATGGACCGCTGCCTTCCGGTTATCACTCCGAAGCTGGAAGCTTACGCCACTTTCCCGGACCTTTTTTGTCGTGTCGATCCAGCAGACCACCACTTCGCTCCTCGGCCGCGACACTGACCCGGTCGCCGCCGGTTACCAGCTTCGCGACCTGGCCACCGGCGATGCCGCCTCCGCCGTCGCCATTCTGTGCCAGCTCGCCGGCGCCCGGGACCGCCTGGCCGAATCGGACCCCGCCATCATCGGCGCCTTGCTGCGGGTCGTGCACACGCTGCTGGCTCAAGATCGCTCCGAGTCGTCGCTGGAGATCATCGGCTCGCTGACGCCGGAGGTGATGGAGCAGATCGACGACTCGCTGCCGCCGGAAACCTCCAATCGCCATCTGTTATTGCACCTGTTGACGATGGCCCGTTCACGCGAGTCGCTGCAGGTGTTCGTCGAGATTTTGAAGCAGCGGCCGCCGACGGATTGGATGGACGCCGCTCAGATGCTCAGCCCGCTGATGCAATACGACGATTGGCCGGTCGACGCCGTGTTCCCCGCCGCGCTGGAGTGTCTTGCTGAACCCGCGCTCGCCGCGTCGCTGTTGGATCTGGCCAACTACCTGACCCGTCACGGTCGCGTCGCCGAGCACCCTGCCGCGGGCATCCTCGACACGCTGACCGCACTGCTCGGACAAGTCTCCAGCCGCCTCGGATTTTTTGAAGACAACCCGCGCGCCTTCGGTGACGACGTGCCGACGGTCCAGAAGCGTCTGGCCGAAGCGGTGGCGCTGGCGGTCGCGTTGTGCGATTCGCTGGCGTTGATCGGCGACGAGTCCGCGATCGCAAAACTGAACCAAACCGTCTTGCTGCGACACCGGCGGGTGCAGTGCGAAGCCGCCGGGGCGCTGGCGAAACTTGGCGACGCAGAAGGCCGCAAGCGATTGATCGAACTCGCCGGCGATCCCGCCGCACGCTTGCGCGCGATCGCCTACGCCGACGAACTGGACTTCGGCAACGAGATCGACGAAGCCTATCGCACCCCCGACGCGACGGCGGAGGCCGAGATGGCGTTGTGGCTCAGCCAGCCCCATCAAATGGGTGTGCCGCCGACCAACGTCGAAGTCGCCGCATCACGCCGATTGCTTTGGCCCAGCTTCGATGATCCGGTTGACGTGACGCTGGTGCGGTTCGAATACAACATGGGCGAACGGGGCTACAGCAACATCGGCATGACCGGGCCGGCAGTCTTCACGATGGCCTGCGACCTGGCGGACATGCCGATCGACGACATCTTTGCGATCTACGCCGGCTGGCACGCCGACCACCAAGACATCTTTTCTGTCCCGACCGAAGCGATGAACGAAGCCCAGCGACGGGCGATGGAAACGTTCCAACAGCACCTGCAACACCTCGGCTACGAGGAACTCAAACCCGTGCTGCTGGGGCTGTTCCTGGACGAGCGGGCCGGCGTGTTCACCGCGACCCGCGAAGGCACCGCATGTGTCGTCATCACCGACGGCTTAGAAACGATCGACCAAGCGACCGCCGGACGCAGCCGCCCCTTGAGCGGCGAAGATCTGTTCAACCTGTACAAGGGACGAAAGATGCTGCGGACGTTCAACCCGTAAGACGCGTCACGTGCGCCAACAGGGCAGCGCGGAGCGTTCTTGTTAGCGGCAGGGCGCGAGCCCTCCGGTCGTTCACGGTTAAAAAATGCTTCCCAGCGTTGCCAATAGGGGTGGCAGGACTCGAACCCGCGACCAAGGAATTATGAGTTCCCTGCTCTAACCGACTGAGCTACACCCCCGGTGCCGGCCGACGATTCTAGCCCAAATCCGGGCCCGTTCGAAGCCGGGCAGCGCCGTAACGCGCGGGGAATCCCTGACCACCGTTTGAGTCAAAAACAGGCCTCCACCGGACCAATGCCCGATTTTTTGACCACCAAATATTCTGACCAGCGTCTTCTCTCCAGCAACCCCCATCGGGGACAGAGCACGCGTGCGACCAGTGAATCGAGTTCCGGAAGTGTGGACCAGAAGAGGTAACCCACCGATAGCAGCACGAACCCACGGATCATCTTGACGGCGGTCGTTGGCACCAGCATCCCGGCTCTTCCCAATCATTCTGCCCCGGATCATTCTGCCATCCATCGACCGGCACCGCAAAACAGTCGGCAGTGCCAATTCGTCGAGAGCTGGCACTGACGGAGATCCTCCGCGGGCGTTTTCTTGAGAACGGTTTTTTTACAACTACTCTCGCCGGGACTGTGACACAACGGTCACTTGCGGCACGATGGATTGCACCAGTTCGTCAAGCCTTTCCCAATCGTTTGCTAAAAAATCCTGGATCGGAATCTCGAACATCGAGTGATCATGGGAAACAACCGCGACGGTCGTTTCGCCGATCCGAAGCTGCTCGACGTCGCTCCACTGGACCACTTTTTCATGATCTTCGTGGCAAACATGCAGGCCAGTCGGGTGCATCCAGCCCCATTGGAATGCCTGCGGTTCCGAAGTCCCCGGCAGGACCTGGCGGCGTACGGCCAACGCTTTCTCTAAGGCGACCCAGCAGAGCGCTGCGGCTATCGATGCGGCGATCATCATCTCGCTCAGAAGCAGGATGAACGCGAGCGAACCGGCGATGAACGCCATCGCCCCCGGCCAGTAGAAGCTGAATGCCCCAGAATTCAACGCTGAACTCGAATTCCGATTGGGAATTGGAATCTCAAATCGCAACGCGTCGCTTGGTGCTTTGCTCCAATCAAGACTGCAGCGAAAAACCGGCTCGCTCTCATCGACCGCACGAAACCGATTGATCTGCTCTCGCGCCGACGGAAAGTCATACCCATCAATGCATCGTGCCGGGATGCCGATCAAACCGGTCCTTGGAAAACTCAGGTCGAGTCGAATGCCGTTGCGATTGACGGTCACGCCGGAAAAGCTCGACCAGGTGTACTGGACTTTGGTCACATGCTTGTTGAACAGAAACAGCCCATTCGAATTGATTTCACCGCTCAAACCCCCAATCAGACTTGGCTGCATTCGGACCAGCCTTCTCGCGATCCGTGAGCGCGTCGTCGCCCAGAATGCCGCACCGCAAATCATTGCCAACATCGAAACGAATGCGAGTGCGGCGGCGGTAAAACGAATCGAGGTCTGGGCGGAAAGTCCAGCGAAAGCGAGCACAGCGAGAAAGGGGCCGATTACCAGTACGCACAAGCCAAGCAGAACGAGGTTGATCCATGACACCGAAAGAAGTCGTGCGATGTCATCCTCGGTGACTTCGCCGCTAAACTCGTATTGATCGGATACGGCGGGATCGAAATCGAAAGCCGGTGGTCGGTATGGATTTTCGAACACAATCGCCGCCCAAACGCCTTCGCTGTCACACGTAGTCAAGCTTGAGTCGCGATTGTATCAGCAAAAAGGGCGACAGGTTTGTCAGCGTCGACAAGATCGCCAACGCCTTTTTGCTTTGAGTTTCACCCGCCGAACATTGACCGGCGACTATCCGTTCTCCTGGCGTTCGTCTGCAAGTTCGGATCTGATGAACTCTTCGATCGGTTCATAATATTCCTCGACCGACCGGATTGCAAACCATCTGGAAGAGCATTCGACAGACACGGAATTTGACAGGGGGTTGGCGGCCCTTCGCCTTCAATCAGCGCGAGGGGTCACCCTGATCGTATGATTCGGGTTGTGCGGGCAATCGACTCGGCAACTGGTCGGCCAAGCCCGGGACCTTCGTTGCAATCAACCGCTACGCAGGTAGTCTTCCGGATCTAGTATTCGACTTCGAAGTCAAACCAAGTGGGACACCATGGCGATTTGCGAACACTGTCACGCCGGAGTTGAGATTCCTGAAGGGAGAGCGTGGATCGACTGCGGATCGTGCGGCCGGGTGGCATTTGGATTCAGTGAGCGAGAGTATTCAGCGCAGCGACGGGTACGAGAGATCGCGGGTCCAAAGAGTCTTGAGGGGCGTGCCTTGACTGCTGCGAAAGATCTTCGCAAATGGTTGAGAGCCACGACACCTCCGGGCTTCAGTTGGGTGCGGATGTGGGGGACGTGCAGCAGCGCTGTCGGCTTCAAGTTCGAAGATGATGGCAGTGTCTTGCTTTACAATCCCAACAACCCGAACCTCGGCCGTCCATCACTTACTCGTCGAGAAGTCACCATTGGTGCAACCGTGATGAGGCGACGCAAAGCTCGGGAGCTTCGTTTCACCGAAAGCGTGCTCGGGCAGCCTCAGGGAGTGATTCAGTTTAAGGACTACACCTTGGAGGGTTAATCGACTGAGCAACACTCCCGGTCGTTGGCGACCGCCTTGGAACGTCGCTTCTTTTACTGCAGGATCTGGCAACCGATTTAGATTCTCTCCCTCTGGGAGAGACGGCGTTTGCGCAGCAAGCAAACGCCAGAGAGGGCCCGCGCTGCGAAAGACTTGGGGCCTTGCGCTACGATCAAATCCGTCACTGAGACAATGGACGTCCCCTGGCGAACCGAGCCGAGCGATCCTTGATCCACCACGGCACAACGCATGAAAGTGCGGGCATTCTGCGCCCCCTCGGTCGCCGCTTGCCGGTAATCTGTCCATCAAACCTCAGCAAGACGAAAGCGCTCTCACGACATCCAAGCCATAACGATGACGAAAAGTAACGCAGCGATGGCGAACGTGATCATTAGCCCTCCACAGCCAATGGAATTGTTGGGTCCACCTACATCGCCGAAAAAATCGAAGTCGTCTAGCAAGGTACTGACTCATTGGTGGATTGAGTAAAAGGCCGATGGCAGTTAGGACCGTTTTTATCGTAACCCGAAACAGCGGACGCGGTCGCTGCCGACGAGGAGATGCCCTCTGACGAGCTGTCTTTTCTCGCTGCTTCGATCAGTCGGACCCGTCTGATCAGACCGATCCGACTGATCTTCCCACGCTGAAGTTGGATAAATTTCGCTGACTTACAAACTCCGAGAAATGCTTTCGGTGCCCACGACCGAGGCGAGTTTTGATACTCCGGCGGCAAAACGCTCGCTTGCCGGATTGATCTGGATCTGGCGTTTGCTGCGACATTAGGATCGCCGCGTCGTCTGACTCGCACGTCTCTCCCGGTTGCGTGAGTCCTTTGAAAATCCAGTTTCACGCCATCGCCGCTCTGTTTCATGAAGATCTCCCTGGCATTTTCCGGCGGTGGCGTCCGTGCGACGGTGTTTCACCTCGGTGTTCTGGCTCGGCTGGCGCGGCAGGATTTGCTGGGCAACGTGGAAATCGTCTCCAGCGTTTCCGGGGGCAGCTTGGCTGCCGGGCTGGTCATCGCATCGGCCGGTTACCGTTGGCCGACTAGCGAACAATACCTGCATGACATCGTGCCCCGATGCCTTGCACTGCTGACGACGCAAAACGTGCAGCGGACTTACGTCCTGAACTCGCTGCTGTTTCCGTGGCGACTGGCGACCGGTCGAGCATCGGTGCTAGGCGACGCGTTGGAAAGCAAATGGGGCATCAAGGGATCGCTTGCTGATTTGCCCGTCGCGCCACGCTGGATCATCAATGCGACCTGCTATCAGACCGGCAAGAACTGGCGTTTCCAACGCGACTTGATGGGCGACTATCAAACCAAGTACGTCACGGATCCCGATTTCCGCTTGTCGCACGCGCTGGCCGCGTCGGCCGCGGTTCCCGGTTTGATCGGCCCGCTGCGTCTCCCATCGCGCCGACACCGGTGGAGCGAGTTTCGTGATGGCGATTGGCACAGAATCTCGCCAAAGTACCAACACCTCCACCTTTGGGACGGCGGTGTGTACGACAACTTGGGCGTCGAGTCGCTGTTCAAACCCGGCGAAGGCCTGTGCGATGGCACCGATTTCCTGATCGTGTGCGACGCCTCGCGCCCGCTCTCGAGCGAAACCCGGCAATCACGCTGGCGGCCCGGCTACTTGAAGGCATCGATGCGGCTGGTCGACATCGCGACCGACCAGGTTCGCAGTCTGCGGACCAGAATGCTGATGGAGTACTTTATCCAGAACCCGGGAAAGGGCACGTATTTGCGTTTGGGGTTGGCGACGAAGAAGGTTTACGCACGCCATCCCGGCGCCGGCAAACCCGCCTTGACCGACGACGAAGTCAGCCGGGTTTCGCGGATCGAAACCACACTGCGTCGGCTCACCCACAGCGAGTTCAGCCTGCTGTTCCGCCACGGCTTCGAAGTCGCCGATGCAACGCTGTCCACCTACGGCAACGAAGCCCTCGGCCGAGTCCCCCGCAATCGAGTGCTGTTCAGAGCCGCGTGAAGTTTGGTCGGCCGTCGAAAACGGTTCTGCACAGATTCCAATGCTGTGAGTTGCTTGACAGCACCATCGAGGACCGTTCTGCTCACGGTGGATGCCTTCGCCGTGGGCAGAATTCAGAACGAGGTCTCGAATGCCTCACCGGCGTCAGGCTTTCCGTTTTCGACACGCTGATCATTGACCCGATGTTTGTCGGAAACGGGGATGACCAGTACGGCTGGATCGAAAGAACTTACCTGCAGAAATCAGAACTGCTCGAGGCGGCGAAGGTGACCCAGGGGGATGTGAGGAGCAAATGGCGATGGAAATCCGGAGTTCATGACTTTGAAATTGAGTTGGTACAGGGCAAAGCCTACGACTACCTCCCTGTAAAAGTCACGTTCAAAAGCAAAGACACGAGCAGGCCTGACCATTTTGGCGAAACCGCGATCAAGTGGAAAAAGCATCTGTCAGGGAAATTCCTTCCCTACGTGTTGAAGATGGCCTCGGAAAGCCCATTCGGCCAGAAGCAAGAACACCATCACTGGGTCCTTGACTGGCGTCTTGGAGATGAACTGCCAAGTGACTTCTTCCAGTGCGGCCTATCGGACTTCCGTACTCAGTTTACGCCCATCTACGATTTTAAGGTTGACGTCTACGCGCGTCCGAGCGGACTCATCCTCGGCACTCCATGGAAGACTCCCGAGGCACTTATTGAGGACGAGTAGTGTCGTTGGAATTGCTCATCAACGGGTGACGGATGGGGCAGCGGCTTTGCGATGGTTCGTACCGACATCCTGCCTGCGCTCTATCATTCTGCCCCGGATCATTCTGCCACCCCGATTACATGAACGATCTGTTCCCAAGCGATCTCGATCATCCAACCGCATTCGATAGGCCCAGCATTCCAGCCTGCGACGGCATCGTTGATGCCCAAACCCGCCCCTACTGATCCGGCCCGTGGCTGGACTCGATGATCACGGGTCGTTCGACCTTGATCCCCCAGGCTTTGAGCGTTTGGTAGGATTGGTCGCGGACGCCGTAGTACTTCGTGCGGGTTCGATCGTCGGCCATCTGTTCGCTGTACCGTGTGTCCTTCAGCAGCGCACGGAGCCGGTCGATGTTGGCTTCGGACTTGAAGTACCGCAGCACCTCGGCGGCCTTCGATCGGCTTGAATAGCTTTCGGAGTTCAGCAATCCGATCGCCAGCGTCTCCAGCTGCTCGTCAACGGGTACGATCAGTTGCCCGTAGGCTCCCAGCTTGGATTTGATCAGCACGTCCGGCGGAATCGGCAGACGAACGGTATGCAGCTGCCGCACGTTGGGTGGCACGCGGGCGATAATCTCCCTGGCCGCCTGGATGACAGCGTCTGGATTGCGCAGGATCGTAAAATCGGCGCGAAAGACTTCGACCTTGTCCGGCGTCAACTCAATCAACTTTGGCGAGAACTGGTGATGATCGCTGTGTGCGATCAGCAGACGGCTCGATCGCTCCTCAACGTCTTTGAACCGCGCCGTCGGGTGTTCGACGAACAGCCCCATTTTCTCGTGACGTTGCTCGAAGATCGGGTACTTGAGCGTTTCCTCCACTGCGATCGTGATGCCAGGCTTCTCCGAGCCGCCGGGGATCGGCTCGTCGCGGACCCTGACGATTCTGGCAACCCAAACCCGGTCCGCGTTGATGATCCAACTTTCCAGGCTCTCTGCGGTGTAGAACAAGGGTTGAGCCGTGGCGTGATCGCTCGCGAAGAACGCGAACCCCAAGACGACCACTGAAATTCGGCAAATGCGACGCATGCGTACCAGCTCCTGAAAGGGGCGAACCACTCGGGATTCCCTGTTGGAGTATAGCCGACGCGGTTCCGCCGTCTGGCGACGGCAGCGACGCTCGCTTTGATTCCTTCCGAGCGGTGCGATATGTTTTGCGACATCTCACACCAATTGCCGTTTCTTCTCTGGAACAGAAAATCAAATCGATGAACTCCGACGCAAACCCACCCAACGCATTGCCTCCCAGAGACGCGCACAAACGAGGGCTACACCGAACCATGACCCTCGGTGGGGCCTATGCAACCCGCAACCACACCATCAAGCACCTTCAAGATTTGAAAGGAAAAACCGTTCTCACCGAGACCATGCCGTTTACGACCAGCGAGGCGGTGGCGGCGGAAGCGGCGGGAATCGACACGCTGAAAGTCAAGTTTGATCCAGCGTATCCGGCCGGTGCACTTGCGATCCGAAACGCAGCGCCGCACACCTTCATGACGTTCTGTATCGGATTAACAAAGATTGCGACCGCGGCCGAAGCGGTCCGTGCCGGTTACGACGCCATGGAACTGGGCGCCGATGGAATCATGTGCCAATGGGGACCCGACTTCATTCGAGCCGTTGCGGATGCGGGAATTCCGGTTGAAGCTCACGCCGGCCTGGTGCCCCGCTTGAGCACCTGGACGGGAGGCCTGAGGGCGGTCGGCAAATCGATCGAAGAGGCGATGTGGGTCTACGAGCAGATTCAATCGTTTGAAGAAGCAGGAGCCTGGGCGGTGGAAGTGGAAGTCGTACCGGCCGAGTTGCTTGCACAGATCTCCAAACGTACCCGCCTGGTGACCTCGTCCATCGGTGCGGGCAGTGGCGGTGATATTCAATTCATGTTCGCCGAAGACATTTTGGGCAACCACGCTCCTCCCTATCCACGGCACACCAAACAGTATCGGAACCTGTTCAAGATGGAACAGGCGATTCAGGCGGAGCGAGTCGGGGGCTTTCGAGACTATATCGACGACGTCAAAGGCGGACGGTTTCCTGGCCCCGAACATGTGGTCAAAGCGCCGGAAGGATTGATCGACCAGTTCCTTGCCGCAGTTGACGGCGGCCAGGACAAGTAATTTCCATCAGCAGCGATGAGTGCTTCATTTTTTGACCACCCAATTTTTTGACCCGATTCTCCTTCGCAATGCGCCGCGACGAGTCCCGCGCTAACCTCCCGTCTTCAGGGCCGCTTCGTCTTCTGGATGAAACGCGCCAGTTCTTTCATGTCGACCTCTGCGTCGCCGTCTTGGTCGATCAGACTGAGCTTTTGCGGGGAGAGCGGGCTGTCGCGGTCCGCCCCGCTGGCGGTCAATTCTGACTTGGACAATTTGCGATCGCCATTGGAATCATTTCTCGCGATCAAGATCGATGCCCGGTTAGCGGATTCATCGTCGAACCCCAGAAGCTTTCGCTGCTTCGCCAAATACGTTTCGATTTCCAACAACGACAGGAGTCTGTCACCATTTTCGTCGGGGCTACCGAGGTCGGGGTCTGGGTCGGCTTGGTGAAACAGGTTCGCCGGCACTAAACCGTCGCCGTCTGGGTCGCTGCGTCGGATCACATTTCTGGCGAGCAATTGATCCGCAGGCGTCATGCCCATTCGCATGCGGCGATCGGCCAGGTATTCCGCCAGCTCCGAGACCGATAGCGATTCGTTGTCGTTTCGATCGAACTTCATCGTTGCCGAATCCAAACCGACCCTTTCGAGTTCGTCACCGGCCAATTGCCGATCCCCATTGGCATCGCCCTGGTTGATCAACGCCATCGCACCACCCTGGTCACAGCCCTTGACACCCAACTCGTCGCGAAACTTGCGTTCAAACGCCAACCCGCGAATCAGTTCATCGGGAGAAAGTTCGTCGTCGGAATTTCGATCGTAGCTTTCGATCTGATCTGAAAACGTATTGTTCTCCAGTTCCTTCAACTGCAACTTTCCGTCTCGATTGCTGTCATATCGCTTGGTGTAACGGTCGGCCAGAATCGCATCCATCTGCACGATCCCCGCCCGCTCACGTTCGGCGGCGAGTTTAAGCGTGACTTCGACGGACTGCAGGTTACCGCTGCGATTGAGATCAAAGGGGCGGATGTCTTCGCTGGTCCACTTCAGCCGCTCGTACTCGGATTTGCTCAGCGTTCCATCGTCATCCAAGTCATGCCGAGCATACAGTTTGGCGGTCGCCGTCAAATCCATTTCCAGTAGCTTGATCGAGAGCGGATCGGCCGGCTCGGATGGCGTGCCGGCGTCTTGTGCAACGAGCGATGGCGTGGCATGCAACGCGGCAACGCAGGCAAGAAGAACGAGCAGCCATGCCGGAGAACGATTGGATCGGCAACAGTGGGAGAGCATCAGGGTCGGCATCTCAGAACGGCTCCGCGTGATGGACTGAAGAGATCGGACACTTCTATTCGGCTCGTTGCCAAGTATAACCGCCATGGCGGACCAAACGTTCGACCTCCCCACGCTGCGCTCGACCCTCCCGCCAGGAGGGCGGCTATAAAAACCTGCTGCATTTTTCTCGCGGAGGCAGCGAGGTTTGATCGGTCACACGCCGTCGATTGACGCCCCATCGATGGTCCACTAGTGTGAATTCGGAGCAGCTGCTTGCAACCGACCGCCACGCCGGTGCAGCTGCACCGGTCTGATTCGAAATGGAACTCAACTTATGAACACACGTTTAACATTCGTCGCTGCCTTGCTGCTCCTCCCCCTGGGGATCGCTGCCCAGGAGCCACACTCTGAAACCGGCTCCGCCAACCGGGTGATCGTCGTCAGCGGGACGGGAGAGGTGAACGGCGTGCCCGATGTGGCCGAAATCAATGTCGGCGTTGTGGTCGAGGCAGACAGCGCCAAAGCGGCGCTGGTCGCAAACAACGATCAAATGGGGCGACTGCTGGACAAACTGAAACAGCTTGGCATCGCCGAAAAAGACATCCAGACCAGCAGTTTTAACGTCGCGCCACGCTACCAACGCTCGCGCAATCCCGACGGCCAGCCTCCCAAGATCGACGGCTATCGGGTGACTAACCAGGTTCATATCCGCGTGCGTAAAATTGAATCGCTGGGCGTCGTGCTCGATCAAGTCGTCACGGCCGGCGCGAACCAAATCAACGGCATCAGCTTTTCGATCGCCGATTCAGAAACGTTGATGGACGAAGCCCGCAACAAAGCCATCCGTGACGGCAAACGCAAAGCCGGCTTGATGGCCAAGGAAGCCGGTGTCAAGCTCGGCCAACTCGTGGAAATCCGCGACCACTCCGGCGGCGGCCAGCCCGCACCGATGCGTTTCATGGCGATGGCCGAAGCGCGTTCGTCGGTGCCGATTCAAACCGGCGAACAAACGCTCTCGGCACAGGTTCAACTGACGTTCAAGTTTGAATAGGTTCCGGAGGTGGCGCTGCGCTGACCTCCGGCTACTCGCTGCAATCCCTCCGGGATAGCTGGGACGCCGCGATGGGTGAAGGCTTTTCGCACTTGGTACGCCTGGCAGTGCGAAAAGTGAACAAGAAAGTGCAAAGCAGCTGGAGTCGGCCCCACCTGCCGCCACCGAGCTCGAGTTCGCCTGGGCCTGAAAAATTGGCACCGTCTGACAGGATCCGTTCTAATCAGGTCCTGTGACCGGCCCTCCCGAGGAGCGAGAAAGTTCGATCTCTGCAACCAACGCCCGCATTCGACATGACAATTAACCCGCTTCGTCTCGCGATCCTGTTCGCCGTGACTTCATTCACACCATTCGCCGTGGCGAAAGATCGCCCCAACATCTTATGGCTGTTCGCCGAAGACACCTCGCCGTGGATGGGGTGCTACGGCGACCCGGTCAATCAAGGACAGACACCGAACATCGATTCGCTTGCCGAGCGTGGCGTGCGATTTTCGCGAGCCTACGTTCCCGCACCGGTTTGCTCGGCATGCCGATCGGCCATCATGGCTGGGACGAATCAGATTCGCTTCGGTGCACACGAACATCGTTCCAGTCGCGGCCCGGCCAAAATCAATCTGCCCGAGAACATGAAACTGTTGCCCCAGTTGGTGAAAGAGACGGGCTACTTCACCTTTAACTTCGGCAAGGACGATTACAACTTCGTCTGGGATCAAGCGGCGACCTATTCGCTGCAAAAGAAGAACCGGGCTGCAATCGATTGGCAGGAACTGAAAGAAAACCAACCGTTCTTCGGCCAGATCCAAACGGCCGGCGGGAAGAACAACACCGCCAAGTTCCCGGCGGATCGAAAAACGGATCCAACGTCCGTGACCGTCCCGCCGGATTACCCGCAAAACCAACTCTATCGCGAAACGGTCGCACAGCACTACGACGCGATCCGAAAAGACGACGATTTCATCGGCACCGTGCTCCAGGGGCTCCGGGAATCCGGTTTGGACGACAACACGATCGTGGTCTATTTCGGCGACCACGGCGCAAACAACTTGGTGCGTCACAAGCAGATGCCGACCGAAGGCGGGTTGCACGTTCCGTTCCTCATCGCCGGTCCTTCGCCCTATGTGCCGTCACCCTGTGTTCGCGATGATCTGGTTGATCTGCTGGACCTGTCCGCGACGACGCTCGCGTGGGCCGGCGTTGACAAGCCGGATTGGTACGAAGGCCAGGATCTGTTCGCCGAGATCGTCGTCCCACGCAGCTTTGTGGCGGCCGCCAAAGATCGGCTCGACCATACCATCGATCGTGTCCGCACGATTCGCACCGACCGGTTTCGTTACACACGCAATTTCAAGACCGATCGGATCTTGCTGCAGCCCCAGTACCGAGACAAGCGACCGTTCTTGCAAAACCTTCACGAACTCTATCAGTCCGGTGAACTGTCGCCGAAGCTGACGGAAATCTATTTCGGCGAGCGGCCGGCGGAGGAGTTTTATGACGTCAAAGCCGATCCCAGCCAAGTCAACAATCTGATCAATGATCCCAAGCATCGCGACGAGATTCGGCGACACCGCCAGTTGCTCGACGAGTGGATTGCGGTCGGAGACGAAGGCGTCGACGAGGAGCCGCTTGCCGAGCTGGCCTATCAAGCCAACGGGCAGAAATGGGGCGAAGGGGTCAATCCCGAATACGAAGTCGTTCGCTCGGATAGCGATGGCGACGGATTGTCCGATGACTGGGAACGCATCAACGGACGCGACGCGTCCGACGGCCGGCTGCTGTTTACGTTTGATTGCGGCGGATGGCAAACCGAAGGCTGGAGCGGCAGCGATGAAGCGATGGGCAACATCGCGGGCCGGTTGGGATTTCTGGATTTCCGGCTTCCGGGCGGTAAGGCGATGATCACACGGCAGGGATTGAAGCTGGACCCGGCCAAGAACCAAGGTGACCTGGCCATCGATCTGCGTTCGGCGCCCGGCACCCAGGTCACTCTCATGGTCGGTGAAAGCGAGTCCACCGCCACCATGCACGACGCTACGCAGACGGTTCGCTTTCCATTGGATTGGAAAGACACCGTGCGTCAAATTGACTTGCGATTTGATGGTCCACCCGGAAGCGTCGTCGAAATCGATTCCATCGCCGTCGTGCCGGCACGGTCGTCATCGGATGGCCGCGACTAAGTAGCGTGTGGAGCTGTTTTTAGCTGCCGTCGTCAGACGGCGGCTGAAGCGGGACGGAGATGGCAGAATGATGGAGATGGCGTTTGATTCTGGCTTCGCGATCGGAGCGGTCAGGACATCATTCTGCCCCGTATGATTCTGCCACTTCCAATCCTACTGTCCCCGCCACGTGAAACGCGTGACGCGATCATGGCTTCACTGGCTGTTCTTGCGCGTCGCTTGTTCGTATTGCGCGGCCGAGATCCATTTTAGATCGTCCCAATACCCGGTGTCGTTGGGTTGGTCCGGACCAACGGTCGTTCGTCCGCGGAGGACGATCTGCGTGGCTTTGGCTTGCAGATCCATGGCGATTGTCATGTTTTCGGCGAGCACGTTTGTTGTTTCACCGGGATCTTCTTCCAGGTTGTAGAGTTCGGCGTCGGCCCGACCGTGGGGCAAAACCAGTTTCCATTTGTCTTCGGTGATCGCGAATCGACCGTTGATGGCGTGGTTGATCAGCGGTAATCGGTGACGGTTGCTCACGGGATTGACGAGTACCGATGCAAAGCTGTGACTGTCGACACCTTCGTCCGGTTGTAGGTCGATGTCGAGAAGCTCGGCGAAGGTCGCCAGCAAATCGATTTGTCCCACCGGCCGATGCCAGCTTCGTCCCGGCGACAAGATCCCCGCGGACCAGCGGACAAAGAACGGGACGCGATGGCCGCCTTCGTAGATCGAACGTTTGCCTTCGCGATAGCGGAAATTACTGCGGTGACCGAATGCTTTGATGCGTTGCTTCCACGAGCTTTCCGGACCGTTGTCGCTGGTGAACACGATCAGCGTGTTTTCCGCCAATTCGGCATCGTCGAGGAACTTGAGAATGCGGCCGACGTGGAAATCGGTTTCGATGACAAACTCGCCATAGCCGCCGCAATCACCCTGGCCGTGGAACTCGGGCAACGGGCAGACCGGGTAGTGTGGCGACGTCAGCGGCAGGTACAGAAAGAATGGTTTCTCCGAACTTGAGCCCGATGTATGCGACTGCATCCATTCGATCGCGGTGTCGGTGAACCGTGTCAAACACTGGTTGTCGATAAAGTCCGGTGCGACCTCCATGCCCTGCTTGCCGAGCGCCTGTTGCGTCGCTTCGGGGGTCGGCTGGTAGGGCGGCATGATGCGATAGTCCATGTGCCGTGCATTCGGTTTCTTGGCGGTGAAGACCGTCGGCGGCACCTTGGCATGTCGGCCTTCGAACCACGCCAGCACGCCGTAGTTGAGCGACGCGGGGACCCCAAAGAAGTAGTCGAAGCCTTTGTCCAAGGGCATGTCACGGGTCGGCTGAGACCAATCCCGGTTCTTGTGGTTCGTTCCCGGAAAGTCCATGCCGAGGTGCCATTTGCCGACCATGGCGGTCGCGTATCCGTTGTCACGCAACATCGACGCGATCGTGGTCCGTCCGTCTCCGATCAAGCATTCGCCCTCGGCGCCCATCACTCCCGTTTTCAGCGTCGTCCGCCACGAATAGCGTCCGGTCAGCAATCCGTAGCGTGACGGCGTGCAGACCGAATCGGAGGAATGCCCGTTGGTGAACGTGATCCCTTCGGCGGCCAATCGATCCAGATTCGGCGTCTTGAACTTGGCATCCGGATTCAAACAGCTGGCATCACCAAAGCCTTGGTCATCGGTATAGATGACAAGAATGTTGGGGCGAACCGGCTCGGCTTGTAGGGCCGGGGCGGAGAGGGCATGCGTCAGCAGGGCGGCAGCGGCCAGGACGCCCCACGTTGTCGTTCGGTGTCGCGAGAGTGACCGCCGAAAACCCATCGGCGTCGAAGCAAGGCGTTGGGTCATCTTGAATCCCATTGTTTAGAAGTTTGGAAGGTTGACAGCACTACGGAGCGACAGCGGGGGTTTCCAAGCGTCCGGCCATGATGTTCGCGATCTGGCGTGTCGGCTCGAATCGCTCGAGCACGATCTTGATCGCCGCGGTGATCGGCGTGGCCAGAAACATCCCGATGATGCCCCACATCATGCCCCAAAACATCAATCCCAACAGAATCGTGACGGGGTGCAGGTCGGACGAATTGCCCATCAACTTCGGCTCGACCACGTTTCCGCTGAGGATTTGGATGGCCGAAGTTGCCACGATCACCGAGACCATCCAGACGATGTTGCCGGACGGATCCAACAAGATCAACGGGATCGGCAACAAACTGGCGACGATCGGCCCGATGTTGGGAATGAAGTTCAAGAGAAACGCGAGCACCCCGAACGACAACGCCATCGGGACGCCGAACATCCGCAAGGTGAGGCCAAACACGGCGCCGGTGCCGATAGAAATCACCGTCTTCAGCGACAGGTAGCCCCGGATCTGCGAGTCGATTTCGCGCAACGTCGCGGTCTGGGCATAAGACGACTTGCCAAGCAAAAGAAAGAAAACGTAGATCAGAACGACGATGCTGGTCGACACCAGACTCAAAAAGGCCTGCAACACGACCGAAATGCCGTCACGCACGAAGGCGTCTACCAGTTCGGTGGCCTCTTGCATCCGCGACGATTCGACCGGAACACTTCGTGCGCGAATTTGCACGGTCGGAGTTTCCAGGAGCGGGAGTGATTCGTTCTCGCTTACCTCGGCATCTGCCGCGGACTCTGCAGCCGGATCGGAGCCCGGTGGGGCATCGGATGAAGCGGCGGCATCCGCCGGCGATTCAGCATCCGCCGGCGATTCAGCATCCGCCGGCGATTCAGCATTCGCTGGAGAGACAGCATCCGCCGGAGGGTTTGGGGACGCGATCGGTTCCGGAGGCTCGGTGGAGTCGACCGTGGTTTTGCGGTCGACGGCGGCGCCCGGCGGATCCAGGGGGAGAAACCCGCCGTCAGAAGTGGTGGATTGGTCGTCGTCGTTGGAAAACTTAACGCCGACAAACTTTTTTAGCGAGAGCGCGTCGAAGGAGAGCTTGTCATCGACCTTGTCCACCAATTGCCGCACACGCGTTCGGTATTCTTCTTTGTTTTTCGCCAGATCGATGATCGAGAACGAGATCGTCAACCCGAACACGCCCATCAGGCCGACCCCCAACAGAAACGCCATCCCGGCGGCGGCAACGCGTGAGACGTTGAACCGGTACTCCAGGTAAGACAGGATCGGGCCGACGCCGCTGACAATGAAACAGGCCACGACGAACGGTACCAGCACCGGTCGCAGCCAATACATCATGTAGATGCCCGCGACGCCGGCCAAGACCATCAAGCAGACCGTCTGGATCTGCTGGTCGCTGATTCGTTTTCCCGGCTGATCGGAATCTGGCATCACAAACTCATCTGCGTTGATGGGGTCAGCGTCGCGATCTCGATCAGATCACTCCGGTTGACGATTGCGGGTGGACTTGAGCTGCGAATTATAGGGGGACAGACTGCTCGGCGAGATCACCTCGGAAGGGATTTCCAAGAACCGCTCCAACGTCGCGGAGATGCGCACGATCGCGTCCCAGTTCTCCGTCACAAGCGGTTGCGAATGTGCCAGATTATTTCGCAAGGCTTCGATCTGGCCCAGCACGGTCTTGATTTGCGACCTTGAGCGATCCCAGTAGGTTTTCCGGAGTTGCTCCGATCGCGACAACAGCTGTCCCTTGTCACCGAGTTGCAAGCAGTCGATCAGGCGAACGGATTGATTGCGTCGCCGTCGTTCGGATTGGAGTGAGACAGCTTTTGCGTATCGCGACGCGGATACAAACTCGGTCCATGAGTCGTCTTGATAATGGTTGGCAACAATCCGTGTCAGGCTGAGTTCGAACAGCGTGACCATGCCGAACAGCCACATCCGCATCGGTGGTTTTTCGAAATCGTTGCGGACAATCACGCCGACGGGTTGGCCGAGCGCGGAAACCAGAAGAAACTCCGCGACCGACAGCGCGGTGACCACCGTATGGAGCGGTGTCGCCGCGGCGACGATCTGGATTTCCGAGAGTGGAACGAGTTGTTCGGTCAGGGGCCGATCGTCGTACAAGGCTTGCTCGATGCAACCGATGATCATACCGTTGTGCCGGATCCCGACGACCGACAGCGGACGATCGACCATGAAGGTCCCGACGGCATCGATATCTGCCGTCGTGTCGAAGGAAGCGATCGGCTCGGCGATGTCTTGCGCGACGAATCCCTCGTAGAACACGCGGCGCAAGCTGTCGACCGTATTCGTCTGGCCTTGCATCAGCGACCCAGGCCTAAAACTCGATCTGGTACTTCTCTGTCATCGTCCGGCGGATGCCGGCTGTTTCCTGATCAATCATCTGCCAGATTTGTTGCACCGATGCGGCGCCCGCGGTGCGTTCTTGACGCGTGATGATCGCATCGGTCCGCCCCTTTTCACGCAGCGACGCTTGACCGGCTCCGACGGTGGCCGTGTAGCCTTGGGGGCCATATCCGCCTGAGTTGTAGCCATAGCCCACGCGGTAACCGCCGCTGCTGTAGGAGTACCCGCCGGATCCCGCATTGTTGCTGGCTCGCCGATTGGAGGCCCGCATCCCGACGCCTTTCATGGACATCTCGGCACTTCGAAACAGCTCCGCGATGTTTGAGC
Organism: Stieleria sedimenti; assembly: GCF_025060895.1. Lineage (GTDB taxonomy): Bacteria > Planctomycetota > Planctomycetia > Pirellulales > Pirellulaceae > Stieleria > Stieleria sedimenti. The sequence goes on from NZ_JANZKV010000002.1 coordinate 22,838, forward strand.
CGTAGTTCAACAGTTCTTCGTCGACATTGAGAATGGGCAGGTTGTCGATCTTGCGGGCGTAGCGGTCGTACCACATCGCGGCTTGGCCGAAGGTTTTGACCTGGTCACGTTTCGGTTTCTCACGCAAGTCTTCGATTAACGTCGTCACCGAATTGTAGTATTGCTGGGCAGCGATCGTTTTTGCCGAGCCGTCGGGGTCCGAACCGGGCGACGACGCCAGTTGCATCGCATCGGAAAGCTCATGCGGAAGCTCCAAAATGCTCATCACGCGGCGAGCACCGTCGGTGGAGAGCGTTCCTCGAAGCATCAATGTGTTTCCACTGACCGAAGGCGTCCAATCGTGAAAGTCGTCGATCATTGCACCCTGTCGCTGCAGGACTTGGATCAGCAGTGGCTTGCCAATGTTCGCCAGCAAGCCTGCGTCAGCACTAAAATCGACTCGTACCGCTCCGACCGTCTTGTCTGTCACGGTCACTCCCAACGTGATCCCCTTGACGCCCGTGATCAGCTTGGTCAACTCGCCGAGGTCAACTCCCGACTCCTTCAGCGGTTCGAAGGCTTCCAACCGAGATTTCACCAGTTCGGCCGAAAGTGTGTCTGCGACATCCATCGCCATGATGACCGGCGTTCCGACTTCGGTTGCGTACTTGAAGGCCTGAGCCAGGTATGGCGAATACTCCGCATCGGACGTCGTCGTGTCCGTCTTCCGCAACCAGCGACTGACGTCCTGTCGGTTTGCCGGCGTGTAAGTCCCCAACAGGTCATCGGAAAGCTGAATGATGTAACGATCGTTCGGTAATTTCGCCGCCGTGCGGCCCTCCAGGTTGTCCATCGCTCCGCCGAATCGCTGGGCAACCGTCGAGACACTGCGTTTGCCTTGCAACCGGACGAGCGCCATTTCCCAAATCGATTTTCCAAATTCAAGATCGGAGCGTCCGGCCAGCAGCACCTCCTTGGCATCCGGTGGCAGGGCCGTCAGGCCTGCGTCATAGGCAGCCTTGCGGCGCGCGCTCCAGCGTTCGCGGTCTGCCACCGCCGAACCAAACATCTTGTCGGCGTTGATCATGACCAGAGTGTTTGCATCGGTCGGCACCCGGTACCGCATTCCAGAAAACGCGGACTGGGCGACCACCGTCGGCATGGTGATCGAAAACGTGACGAGAAGGAGAAGGCATCGATTCATGTTGTGGGTCCTTGGAGCACCGTGGCAAGGAGAAGTCAGAGCTTGCCTAGTGTAATGGATCCCAAGCCGGATTTCCTTGAGAAACCGCGTCTGAAATTCCTCAACTGACCCGTGAAACGAGAGGAAGCCCTGGAATAGCACGGAACGACGAGAAAAAACGCACCTCTGTCGGGGGCAGCGACTCTGCGTGTGCGGTTACGTCTCAATTCGGAGCCCCGCCGACAGCGCGTCGTGGGGCTCGCCACTTCCCGCTACCGGAAACGGTAGCTGGGATTGCTCGCATCGAAATCGAACGCCGACAGCCCGACGTTCACTTTCAAATTGAAATAGTTGTATTCTTCGTCCAGCACCGGCGGGCCACCCGGTGTTTCCGGCCACAACCAGGCTTGGTATCGAATCGGCATCTTCGTGTTGTTGTCGAAATAGACCCGCGCCCGATGGAACCGGAAATGCTCGCGACGAATCGGATGAATGACTTCCACGAGCGTGCAGCTGGTCTGGCCGAATAAATGATCGGTCTCGATTTGAACGTCACATTCGCCGTGCAAGCGATCCTGCTGTGCCGTGACGACGAATTTCTCCAGCAGGTTTTCGATCCCGATTTCCTTGATCGAATACCGCTGTCCACGCATCGCCAGCATGCCCTCGGGATCCAGCTGCGTCGTCAAAAAACTGGCGAACCCGCCTTGATGCACGATCAGGTTTCCGTTGTTGGCGTTCTCCACCCAGATCACTTCGCGACCCTTGACCGAACTGGGTTTCAAGAAATCAAGGTAGACACTCAAGGGAACCACAAGGTCTTGGCCGTCGAGCTTGCGATTGCGAATCTTCAAACTTGCGTACTGCAGCGGAGGCAAGACTCCGCCGACACGGCAACGTTTGATGAAGATCGCCGTGTAGTCGTCCACGTTGGCCCGGACGTGTTGCAGACTCTCTTCGGCGATTTCTAAGGCCGCGTCGACCGGATGCCGACGTTCCACCGGGGGAAGGCTCAACCGTGCCACCTGCTCGATTTCTTGCGCACTTGCTAGCAATGGTGCGGTTGCGAGCAATGCAATGATGATCAGCCGTCGTCTCGGCAGGAGTTGGAAGGGGTGCATCCGTTCGTTCCAGATTGAGAGAGAAGAGATTGCCGCCGTTGGCCCGGTTTTGAGGCAGGTTCTGGTGTGTACATCAATCTGGTTGCGAAGGACTAGTGATATTTTGACTAGATGTTGAGATTGCCTGCAGGTAGACGGTTCCCTACGATAAAACCGTTGCGTCTCTGATCTAATTCGGTGTGCTGATTCGTTTGGGGGAAGACAGGATGTTCACGCAGAGCGAAAGTCGTCCGACGATCCTCGGATCGGTGGCGCCGGGGTTCGAGCCAGTTCGGGCGGAATTTGAAACCAATTTTGTGTCGCGTGGCGAGCGTGGTGCCGCGTGCACGGTGTACCACCAGGGCCAAAAAGTCGTCGACTTGTGGGGCGGACGACGTTGCCATCACTCCGGAGCACGCTGGACCGAGCAAACGCTTTCGCTGGCGTTTTCGGTGACCAAGGGTATGGCGGCGGCCGTGATGGCGGTCGCCCACAGCCGGGGGCTGTTCGATCTGGACGCGCCTGTCGCAGCGTATTGGCCGGAATTTGGATGCGGCGACAAGCAAAACATTACCGTGCGTCAATTGTTGGCCCATCAGGCCGGTCTGGTGGCCATTGATCAAAAACTCAATCCCAGGATTCTGGCCGATCATGACCAGATGGCGGCGATCACGGCCAGTCAAAAACCGTTGTGGCAGCCCGGAACGAGGCACGGCTATCACACGCTGACCTTGGGCTGGTATCAGAATGAACTGATTCGCCGGGTCGACCCCGCCGGGCGGACACTGGGCGAGTTCTTCCAAGATGAGATTGCCGCTCCGCTGGGGATCGAGTTTTATATCGGACTTCCCGATTGGATCGACTCGGAACACATCAGCAGCACGCAGGGCTTTCGAAAGCTGGCCATCTTGGCCAACCTCAACCAGCTGCCGTGGAAAATGGTGATGGCCGGAATTTGGCCCCGTTCGGTCGTCTCCAAATCCATCAAGTTTCTGAAATTTGATGACCCCGCAGCGCTGGGCCGACCGGAGTACCGCGAGGTCGAGATTCCATCGGCCAACGGATTCGGTCAGGCGCGTGCCGTTGCCAAGGTCTATGACGTCTTGGCGCGGGGCGGACGGCGACTGGGAATCACGCCCGGGACCATGCAGGAACTGGTCGCCCCGCCGGTGCCACCCTCGCGCGGTTCGCGGGACGCCGTTCTAAAGATCGATACCCACTACAGTTTCGGGTTTTCTCGGCCCAGTGCCGGATTCCGCTTCGGCGCCGACGACCAGGCTTTCGGTTGCCCCGGCGCGGGCGGATCGTTTGGCATGGCTGATCCGTCCAAGCAGTTGGCCTTTGCCTACCTGACCAACACGATGAGCTTTCGCATCTTCGACGACCCGCGCGAACGGGCCGTCCGCCAAGCCGTCTATCAATGCATCGGCGCGATCCAAACGCATCGGGTGCCGTCGGACGCCAAGGTGGCGTAGCGGTGAGGCTAGGCGTCAAAAATTGACGTCCCGAGCAGCGAGCGGAACTGAAATCGCACTAACGCTTTTTCTCGAAACATCGGCCCAGCGGTCCGACCAAGATCGCCGGCAGCAGCACCAGGTCGCCGAGGAGCGCCGAGGCGAGCAAGAAGACCATCAACCAGGCGAAGTGCAGGATCGGCACAAACGTGCTGAGCGCGAACACGATCAACCCACACGAACAGATCAGCGTCGTGTGCACCATCGCACCCGAGCATCGCGAAAACGCGCTCTCGATCGCCTGTCGGCGCGACAGCCCTTGGTCGAGACCGCGGCGGAACCAAGTCAGCAGGTGGACGGTGTCATCGACCGCAATCCCAAGTGCCGCACTTGCCGTCATCACCGAGCCGATCTGGACGGGGATGTTCATCCACTCGATGCCGCCGAATACGATCACGGCGGGAAAGATATTCGGAAACATCACTAAGCAGGTTGCCCAAATGTTTCGCAGCACCACCAGCAACACGACCGCGATGACGGCGAAGGCGACCAGGAAACTGCGAAACAAATCCAACAGCAATTGACGTTGGGCTTTGTAGATCAGCGGGATCACACCGGTGAAGGTGCCTTGGACGTTCTCTTCGGCCAGCAGGGGTGCAACCGCTGCCCTGATTTGTTCGACAAAGATCCCGTAGTCCAAATCGCCGATGGCGTTGGCACGCACTGAAATCCGCCAAAGAGATTGGTCTTCGCCGTCGCTCAAGTACTTCGTCTCGATCAGACGTTGTTTGGTTTGCTGACCGTTGATCACCTTGCGTTGCACGATGTCACGAACGCTGTGTCCCGAGGGAAGTCGTGGAGACAGATTGAAAGCCGACAGGGTCGCCACCGGCTCGTCGAGCGATTGAATTTTGCTCTGTACCCTGGCCACCAATTTGATCTGCTCGACGCGATCACGAGGATCGTCGTTGTCAAAATGGACCGCGACCTCCAGCGGCACCATCGGACCGATGCGTGCTTCCAACCAACGGTAATCGGCGATCGCATCGCTGCTGGGGAGAAAGCGGTCTTGCAGTTTGACCGTTGATTGGATCGATGGAATGCGTGAGGCGCACAACAGCATCAAGGCGAAGCAAGCCAATGCAAAGAACGCGTGGTGATTGAGGATCGCATCGATAAACGCGTTGCCTTTCTTGGATGAATTGTCGGCCGATGGACGATCCGATTCGGTTTCGGGCTTGGGGGGAAACAGAAACAGCGCCGAGGGGAGCAATAGAAACAGGACGATCACGCTGGCCACAACACCGAGCGCGGAATAGAAGCCGAAACTCTGGATCGGCTCGATCTTGCTGAGCATCAACGAGACCAGGCCGATTCCCGTGGTGATCGCGGCCAGCGAACAGGGCAACCAACCCTGGCTGATGGCCCGGATCGCTGGGGGAACCGGGGACGCTGCCCCACGCGCCGCATCGCGGTAGTAGTTTGCCAAATGCACCGCCGAAGAGATCGTCAACACGTAGATCAACGGAGGCAGCATTGTCATCAACAGATTCATCTTGCCGCCGCTAAAGTACAGGATCGCCAGCGCTACTGTGGTGCTGTAGACCGCGACCAGTAGGACCGAAATCGCGAGTCGAATACTGCGCATCCGCAGCGTCGCGACCAAAAAGGAAACCAGCGCGGAGAGCCCGGCCAGGCCGAACAACAGTTTCCGACTTTCGGCATCGATCATCGCGGCATCCACCGTCGGACCGGCCAGTTTCAATTCGGCGGCCGGCAACTGACAAACGTCCCAAGCCAGGGTTTCGATTTCCTGCACCGCCGCACTGCGATTTGCTTGACCGGCGACGGAGGTGGTCAGCACCAGGCAGGTCGTTGTGTCTTGGGCGCCGATCAGGATGCGTCGCAGACGATTGATTGCCGCGGTGCGCGAAAAATTCTGCGGCGGCGACATCAATTCCTCGATCGCGTTCTGGCCGGTCCGCACGCGATCAAAGAATGCCGTCTTCAGCAGCGATTGGGAAAGTTGCCCGACACGCGGGTCGTCCAGATCGCAACCCGGCCAGCTGACGACGGCGAATTCGTCCGTGCCGAAGTGACTTTGAAACCAGTCGTAGGTGTCCGTTTCGGCAAAGGATCGCGGCAGCCATTGCCGGGGATCGTTCGACGTGCTCTGGAGCGCCCGGAGTGCCCCGTAGCCGATCAGCGGAAACGAAATCACAGCCAACAAAACGATCGCGATGGCGTATCGCGTCATTTCAGTCAGCAAAGCAGGTCGGAAGAAATTCATCCAGCAGTTCGGCGAACGCTTCGGGTTGTTCCCAGTTCGGCGCGTGCCCACAGTCTTGGATGAATTGCAGCTTTGATCCTTTGATCCGCCGCTGGAACTCGCGACCGGTCTCCGGCGGCGTGATCGAGTCTTCCTGGCCCCAGATGATCATCGTCGGCAGATCCAACTTGGTCAGCTCTTTTTCGACCGATCGGTCGCGGGTGGCGCGGGAGACTCGCAAGACGAATCGGACATAGTCGCGATCTTGGATCGAGGAATGCCAATCGTCGACCAGTTCATTGGTCACCAGTTCCTGCTTGTGAACGATGCCGCAAACGGTTTTCTTGACGAATTCACGCGAAGGTTTCGGCCGCATGCCGCCGATCGGGTTCTTTTCGAATAACCCGGCGCTGCCGGCAAGCACCAGACCCTTGGCGAAGTCTCTTCGGCGGGCGCAGAGGTCGATCGCCACCAATCCGCCCAGGGAATTGCCGCAGATCACAAAGGGATCAATTTGAAGCGTTTTGACGAGATCGGCGACCTGATCGCTCAAGTCGGCGATCGCGTTGATCCCGTGCTGGCGACGGCCGGGTTGGGGGTCGACCGGCAACTGGGGGGCGATCACGCGGTAGCGATCGGCCAGCCGCTCCATCACCTGGCGCCAATGTTCGGGCGTTCCAAATAAGCCGTGCAAGAACAGCACGGTTTCGTCCCCTGTACCCATCTCAACAATCCCGGCAGGGTCGATCCTGGCAGTGGTCATTGATTTAGAAGGAGATGAGCGATTGAGTAGCACAGACAATGCAATCCTTGACGTTGAAGCGAATCCTTTGGGATATCGTTCAATCGCCGGGGAGACGTGAACGGGCGCTTCCTGCGGCGGGCATTTTAGCTGCAATCATGATGTTGGTCGAATCCGTTTTTTCAGTGGGACTGGAAATTTTATCCCCAGAGTCCCCAAAGTCCTGCCCGAGCCAGTTGAATGTGGTGATTCTTTCGCAATCGGTTGGTCGATTTCGTCGATCGTTTCCCGGGCACTACGATCCTGTCAGACGCGACGCGTCAGCGAGGGCCGCCGTGTGGCCCCCGTGCGAAGGCTTGCGTGCTTCATTCGGAAAACGCACTGGGTGGTGAACGGGCACAACACCTAATTAGCCGGTCAAGCTCACCCACTTGCGGGGCGGCGTCGCGGCCTCGAGCTCTGCAGGTTCTTTCGTATCCATTCGTGTGACGACAATAGATTTTGTCGTGCAAAACTTCACTTTGCCCCAGATTCCCGGTGGGTTGATCCGGCCAATCGGGACAAGGAGCGAAACACGACGAAAAAGGTGGGGACCAGCAAGAGGGCGAAGAACGTGGCGGCCATCATCCCGCCGACCACGGCAGTGCCAACGGCGCGTCGACTCGCCGCCCCGGCACCCGACGCGACCAGCAGCGGCATAAAACCCAGGATCGACGAGAAGGCGGTCATCAAGATCGCGCGAAATCGCAACGCGGCTGCGGTGGCGGCCGCCTCGCGAATTTCCATGCCTTCACGCTCTTTCTCACTGGCGAATTCCACGATCAAAATCGCATTTTTACTCGCCAACGCCACCAAGAGCACGATCCCGATTTGAGTGTAAGTGTTGTTGTCACCACCACTTAGGATGATCGCCAGGACGACGCCCAGGGCGGCCAGCGGGACGACCGCGATCACCGCCGCGGGACTCGTCCAACTCTCGTACTGTGCCGCCAGGACGAGGAATACAAACACAAAAGCGAGCAAGAACACGATGTACTGGCCTCCCGAGGCGGCTTTTTCCTGAAAAGACATCCCGGTCCATTCGGTGCTGAATGAATCGGGAAGCCGCCGCCGGGCGATTTGTTCCATCAACTCCAGTGCCTGCCCGGAACTGACTCCCGGGGCCGCGGCACCGTTGACCGCCGCACTCGGATACAAGTTGTAGCGGCGGACCACGTCCGGGCCGAAGTCATCGCGCACCGTCGCAATCGCGCTCAGTGGCACCATCCGGCCCTCCGTATCCCGGACGTCCAGTCGACCGATGTCGTCGGGCGATTGCCGAAAATCCGACTCCGCCTGAACGCGGACTTGGTACGAACGGTTGTTGTACGTGAAGTCGTTGACGTAGGCCGACCCCAGTGATGCTTGAAGCGTGGAAAAAACGTTGCCCAGTGGAACGTTCATCGTTTTAGCTTTCGTGCGATCGACCTCGACAAACAGTTGCGGCACATTGGCTCGAAACGAAGTGTTCATCGAAGCCAAGCTCGATTGTTCGGAGGCGGCCGCAACCAGATCTTCCGTCGTCGCTTGCAACTCGCCAAAGCCGTTGCCGCCCCGGTCTTGCACCTCCATTTGGAAACCGCCCGACATGCCGAGCCCGTCGATCGGTGGCGGTGTAAAGGAGAACAGGACGGCGCGTTGCTCCTCGGCAAAATATTGTCTCAATTTCGCTTGGATCCCCGCCACGCTCGTTTCGACGGTTTGACGCTGTTCCCAGGGGTCCAGAACGAGAACGGAAAATCCGACGTTGGACCCTCCGTTTCCGCCCAGCAGCGAATACCCGGTCACGGACAACCAACCCTGAACGCCCGGCACGTTGGCGTAGACAGCATCCATGCCGTCGACGACAGCCTGCGTCCGTTGCTTGCTCGCCGCATCGGGCAGTTGGAGATTGACGAACACGACGCCCTGGTCTTCATCGGGCACAAATCCCGTCGGCAATCGGGTGAACGTCCAACCGGTGATGACGACCAAGCCGACGAACAACACGCTGACCAAGCCGACGACACGAACCATTCTTGCGACCACGGCACCGTAAACTTTGGTGACGCGATCAAAGACGGTGTTGAACACTCGAAATCCGATGAACGTCGACTCCGTCGAGGGCCGCAAAAAGATTCCGCACAACGCCGGGCTGAGTGTCAAAGCGTTGACGGTACTGATCAGAACCGCAGCCGAGATCGTTAATGCGAATTGCCGAAACAACTCGCCGGTGATTCCTTCCATGAACGCGCACGGGACGAAGACCGCCAGCAACACCAATGTTGTCGCGATCACGGGACCGGTGATCTCGCTCATCGCTTTGACCGCCGCTTCCTTGGATGACAATCCATTCTGAACATGCCGTGACGTATTTTCCACGACGACAATCGCGTCGTCGACGACAATGCCGATGGCCAACACGATTCCAAACAGCGAGAGCATGTTGAGCGAAAAACCGATGCCGTTCATCACCGCAAACGTCCCGATCAGAGAAACGGGGATCGCAGCGACGGGCACGATCGTCGCCCGCCAGTCCTGGAGAAAAATAAAGATTACGACGACCACCAACACGACCGCCAGAAACAGCGTGCTGTAGACTTCGTTGATCGAGGCGGTCACAAAACCGGTCGCGTCGTAGGCGATCGTGTACTCGACACCCTGGGGCCAATTTGCGGCGCTGCGCATCGTTTTGAGTTTCGATGCAATCGCGTCCGCCGTCTGTAGCGCGTTGGCCCCCGGCAATTGGTAGATCGCCAGTACGGCGGCACCTTCGCCGGTGTAACTTCCGGCCAACGAATACCGCTCCGCGCCCAACTCAACCCGTGCCAAGTCGCCAACCCTCAAGACTTGCCCGTCCGCACCGGTGCGAATAATGATGTCTTCAAATTCGTCCACCCCGGCCAGGCGACCGCGGGTATTGATGGACAATTGAAAGGGGGTTCCTGAGGGAGCGGGCGGCGCTCCGATCTGCCCGGCTGCGACTTCAACGTTTTGTTCACGAATCGCGTCGACGACGTCTTGGGTCGTCAATTCACGCTGCTTCAGCTTTCTCGGATCCAACCAGATCCGCATGCTGTAATCTCCGTCGCCGAACGTTTGGACATCTCCAACGCCTTTGATGCGACTGATCTCGTCCCGCAGGTCGAGCGTGTAATTACTCAAGAAGAGTCCGTCGACCGACTTGTCGGGCGATGTCAACGCGATGAACTGCAGCGTTTGCGTGGACCGTTTCTTCGTCGTGATGCCCTGAGAACGGACTTCTTGCGGCAGACTCGCCTCGGCCGTTCCGACCAGGTTCTGCACCAGCACCGAAGCGGTATCCAGGTCCGTTCCCAACTCGAACGTCACCGTCAGCGTGTACGTCCCGTCGTTCGTGCTGGTCGATGACATGTAGATCATGCCTTCGACACCGTTGACCGCTTGCTCGATGGGGGTCGCGACGGTTTCGGCGATTGTCTTCGCGTTTGCCCCGGGATAGACCGCCGACACCTGAACCGTGGGCGGCGAGATGGGTGGGAATTTCTCAACCGGCAGCGCGCCGAATGACACCAAGCCCGCGATCACGATCACGATCGAAATGACCGTCGCAAAAATGGGGCGATAGATAAAGAAACGTGACATGGAGTTGGACTGAAGGAGTAGCTGGGATCGGGGGATGGTGACGCGAACGCGTCTATTCGTTCGGCGACTCGTCGGTCGTAGAACCGCTGGCGGTCAGCGACGCTTGCAAGATCGGACTCCCTTCGGTACTCAACTCAATTTCCGTCGGTGCAACCTCGCTACCGGGGCGGGCCCGCTGCAATCCCTCCAACACAAAACTTTCGCCCCGGTCCAGACCTTCTTCGACCAAGACCCAGCCGTCCAGTCGCTGACCCAAGACAACCTCGCGCCGCTCGACGCGATTGTCTTCGCCGACGACCAGCACGAATTGGCCCATTGGACTTCGTGCGACGGCACGTTCAGGAATCAGCAGAGCGGATTCGATCGTCTGGATCGGCAACCGGATCATCACAAACATACCCGGCAGCAGTTGTCGATCGGCATTGTCAAACACGGCGCGCAAGGAGAACGTTCCGGTCGATTGTTCGATCCCCTCTTGATCCACGTAGTTCAATCGTCCCGTCAGAAATTCTTTCTTCGTCGTGTCCCGCTGAAGATAGACGGCAATCTTCGACCACTCTTGCGGTGTATTGCGTCTGTCTTGGTCGATCGGCATGTTGTCCATCAGTTCGAGCAATTGCTGGTCGCTGAGGCTGAAATTGGCGAAGATCTCTCGCTGATCGACGACCGTCGCCAGGGGCGTCCCGACTTGCACCAGGTTGCCGAGTTTGACTTCTGTTTTCGTCACCCGTCCCTCGATCGGGGCGCGCACCGTGGTGTACTCCAGATCCAGCTCGGCCTGGGCGAGCTCGGCGTCGGCTTGCAACTGTTTCGCCTTTTCCGCTTCGACGTTGGCCGCCGCGGCCTGCCGCTGTGCCAGTGCCGAATCGCGAGCCGCTTCGGCGGCATCCAGTGCCGACTGCGATCCCGCATTGGAATCGAACAGCCGCTTCTCGCGGTCATACTGACTGGTGACGTTTTTGACTTCCGCTTCTGCCGTCGCTTGTGCGGCCTCGGCGACAGCCACCGCCGCCTTGGCGGCTTCAACCGCCGCCGCCGCGGATTTTTGGATCGCGCGATACGTATCCGGTTCAATCTTGTAAAGCTCGTCGCCGGTTTGGACACGTTGCCCCGGTTCAAACAGGATTTCTTGAACAAATCCGCTCACCCGCGATCGGACCTCTGCGGCTTCAACCGGTTCGGTCTGGCCATTTTGTTCCAGGAACAGCGTCAAAGACTGCTGGATCGGCTTGGCCGTCGTCACAGTCGGTGGCGGAGGCGGGACATAGTCATTGCTCGCGCCGGAGCATCCCGAGAGCAAGCCACAGCCGACCATCAGCAAGCCCACTGCATAAAACCGATGTTGAGTCATTGTCTTGAAGGAGAGGGAGGAGTACGGAACGTTGGTAGAGGGGGGGGGCGGGGCAGCGTTTCCGCTCTTGTCAGTGAATCGCGATCCGCAGTGCGAGGTACGGTACCAGATTGAAAACCAGCACGAGCAGCTTGTAATTCGCCAAGTAGCGAAAGTACTCCCGTCGAAGGTCATGACGTTCCAAATGAAACCATTTTTGGTGCAGCCGCCCCACGGCTCCTCCGCAACCTGCAATCATTGCTGTGCTGAGCGTCAGTATGCCTAAATTGATGAGCGTGCACCAACCGAGTGCCGAAAGCACTACTTCCCACGATGTCATGATGGTTCCCCACTTGTTTTTTTGATCACGAGCCGGCTTGGATGGGACCTCACGATGCACCGACCTGATCGTGCACCTTTCGCCCTTTGAACGAATGACGATGCCCGACCCACTGCCCGATTCCCAAACCAATCATCGCCGACTCGGCCATCTGGAACTACTGATCGCATTGATCTCGATGGTCGTCTTGCAGAGTTTTCTTTCGTCGGACAACCGATGGCAGCGGGTTACACTCAACGTGATGTTCTTAATTGTAGTGTTTTCGTCGATGAGATCATTGTCGGCGTCAAAATTTAGAATGTGGGCAACGGTCGTGTTGGGGGGCGTCGCGTATGGACTGTCGTGGATTGATGAGCTACAGACATCGAGACTGGTGACCGGCACCGTCCACGCGTGCTTTATCACGGTATTTGGGTTGCTGATCAGCGCGCTGGCCGCAAATGTGTTTTGCGACGGACCGGTCGACGCAAATCGAATCCTCGGTGCGATATCGATCTACTTTCTGATCAGTCTCGCCTGGGCCTTCATTTACGCATTGATCGAATTGTGTCTCCCCGGTTCCTTTCGCTTTCCGTCCAAGGCAGTGGCCGACGAAGCCCATCCTGGTTTTGTGGGCGAATTCGTTTACTTCAGCAACGTCACGTTGACCACGCTCGGTTATGGAGACATGGTTCCGCTTTCGCCACCGGCTCGCATGTTTGCGTCGCTCCAGGCCATGGCCGGCCAGCTGTACGTCGCGATAGTGATCGCCCGTTTGGTCGGGCTTCAGATTTCGCAAACGGCGGATCAGGCGAACACTTCGTGAGCCCGCAGAGGCGTTATCGGCTGACCTTGCGAATCGGTCCGACGGTGAATCCGGGGTACTGCTGAAGCGCGTTGAACCTCGCTTGTTGACTGTTGCGTCCGGGGACGACGACCCAAGTCGGTGCCGCCATGTTTCCGTTGTTGGGGTACAGCGTGACTTCCCAAAAACTGGTCAGCCCTGCCGTGACGGAATTCATCGCCAGGTTGGCAACCGCGATCTCGCGATTGATCGCGCGCTGGTGTTGCATCGCGGCGGCCATCGATTGCAAGCGAAACGACTCGTCATTCTTGGCTTCGTAATCCTCTTGCCCGGCATCACCGTGGGCCGCGAGCCATTCATCCCAACCGGCCTTCAAGATCTTCAAGCTTTCGTTGCTGAACAAGAAGAATGGCACGGTGTATTCGTTTCCGTCCTTGAGTTCGATCACGACTCCCTCGATATCAAAAACCCGCGGCTCCCCTTTTTGCTTGACGAGCCAAGCGTCGAACTTTCGGTCATCGACGTCTTGGAGCCCTTCAAGATGCTCCAAACTTTTTCGCACGATCACCTGGTAGACCGGTGGAAGCGACTTGTATTGCCGATCGTTGACCCATGATTTTGCGCGGCGTCGCTGCACGGTGACGTTCATTTTCGCGTAGTCGACGATCCGGCCGACCAGCCGATAGCCGTCTTTCATCGTCCACGCTTGTTCCTGGTCCAAGTTCGCCTCGGAGAGCTGCGATGCTTCTTCGCTCTGCAGGTATTTCTTGTCGGCGTCCGAGAGTGCGTCGATCGCGAACATGCCCATCTCTCCGTCGGCCCTCTGGACGACGACGTGTTCATGATTGAACGCGAACAGTTCCGCATCGATTGTGTAGACACCCGTCTTGTCGGTCCAGATTCGAGCGTGCGCGGCGACGGTGAATCCACTGCAGACGAGGGCGAGGGCGAGCAGACGAGAAACGGCATGCATGGCAGATTTTCCCAAAAAGTGAACAGCGAGGGGCCTCTAAACTAGTTTGTCGACGGCTGGGACGTAAGTGTCCAATCGGCCCTTCACCTCGGCCGCCGACTTTCACCCCCCTCCGGAACCCTGGAATCCGCCTGCACCAACGCGGGGACATTGGGGCGCCGTGCCTGGCCGGCGGGTATGCCGGAGACCGAATCCAGGTGGGCCAGTTCATCGCGAAGTCGCTCACGGGCCCTGGAAAGACGGCTGCGGACGGTCCCCAGGGGAATCTCCATGATCTCCGCGATTTCCCGGTACGAACGCTCTTCGAACTCGCGAAGCAACAGAATCTTCCGGTGACGCAGTTCGATCTCGCCGAGCGCCCTGCGTAGCATCGCGACGTGCTCCTGCCGCTCCAGCGGCACGTGCGGTTGCGACGACTCCGGTGCCGAGGTGCTCGACTCCGCCCCGCAGACTTCCAGGCTGATTTCGTCTCGACACGAGCGTGAGCGGCTCACGCTCGTGTTCCAGGCGATTCGGTAAATCCAAGTGTAAAGTTGGCTCTTATGCTGAAAACCCGACAGATGCTGAAATGCTTTGATAAACGTCTCCTGGACGATGTCTTCGGCATCATGCCGACTTCCGGTGTGCACCAGCATGCTCGTGAACAACCGATCTTGATAGCGATTGACGAACTCGCCAAACGCTCGCTGCTCTCCCCGCAACATCCGCTGCACCAAATTGCGGTCTCCTCGACCGTCGTCCCGATGGCGTTTCTTGACTTGGGTTATCATGGTGAAGACTGCGCTCAGAGGGCTCGGGAAATGAACTCGGGCACTGTTGGTGCCGACACTGACGCGGCGCCACCGACCACCATCCGCAGCGGAATTTGGGATTTTTTTTGCAATCCGAGGAAAGAGACTTGGAACCCATTTCGACCAGCGACCTGGTCAATCAGGCGGTTTCCGGCGACCGGGCCGCTGCCGATCAATTGATCCAACAGGTCTATCAAAAGCTGCGTGACCTGGCGGGGGAACTGCTGCGGCATGAGTCTCCGGCCCACACCCTGCAGCCGACGGCCCTGGTCAACGAGGCCTACATGCGGATGGTGGATCAGAATCGAGTCGACTGGAAAGGGGCGACTCACTTCTATGCCGTCAGTGCAAGAATGATGCGACGCATCTTGGTCGATCACGCGCGAGGTAAGAAACGCGATAAACGTGGCGGCGGCATGGACCGAATCCGGCTCAGCGATGATCTTTGCGTGACCAAACGCAACGACGAAGATGTCCTGGCGGTCGACGACGCCATCAAGAAATTGGCAGCACTGCAACCGCGGCAAGCCCAGATTGTGGAACTGCGTTTCTTTGGCGGTTTATCTGTCGCCCAGGTCGCCGAAACATTGAGCGTTTCGAAGCGAACCGTCGAAGCCGATTGGACCTTCTTGCGGGCTTGGCTGCGTCGCGAGTTGTCGGGATCAAACATCGCATGAGTCCGGACGATTTTCAAAACGCGCAGCAGCTTTTTCTTCAGGCCATCAAGCAACCGGCGGGGCAACGTGAAGACTTCGTGCGCCGGCACAGCCGGTCCGATGCAGTGCGTGACGAAGCTCTCTCGTTGCTGAACTTCCATGACAACGAAACGCTGCTGCCGGACACTGCGGTTTGCGTGGATAGTCTGCCGCGAAACATCGACGAAACGGTTCAGCTGCAAAGCGGTCAGGGATCTGCCGGGAAGGGGCCGGCCAGCGAGCGTTCGGGAAGTTCGCCGTCGGTTATCGGGTTGCTGGACATCGAACCGTCGGACGCTCTGTCTCAACGATTCGCCCGATCGACGAACCAGCTTTTGCGTCATCGCCTGATTGCGGCAACCTACGTCCTCAGCGCCATGTTGGTGTTCGTCACGATCGTCTCGGCCGCAATCGGCGAATTGCATTGGGTGCGTTTGGTTGTCCGCTGCATCACACTGAGTTTTCTGGGCAGTTGTTGTTGGTACCTGAAGAAGCATTTGATTGTCCCGCGACGAGTGCTGCGTCGTCTGGAACTGGTGATCATTGCCACACCGCTTGTTGAACTGAGCTTGATCCAGTGGTTCGAATCAACGGACATGCTTGCACAAGGCGACGCGATCCAGATCGAAGAGTTTCGAGCGATCGCGTTTACCGCCGCTTCGATTTACATCGCCGTTTATGGCATGTTTATTCCGTCCAATTGGCGGCGGACGGCAGTCGTGACCGGCCTGATCGCGCTGCTGCCCACGGCGGTCTCTGTCGCGCATCAAGTCGTTTATACGTATCCGCCAGGCGTCCAGTGGATGAACTTCTTGAATCCCACCCTGATCCTGGCGATGGCATTTGCCGCGACCGTCGGTTCGGGAATCGTGCATCGCGTTCGCCGCGAAGCGGAATCGGCAAAGTACTACGGACAGTACCAGCTGATCGAAGAAATCGGTCGCGGCGGCATGGGCGTTGTCTATCTCGGTAAACACCAGATGCTCAAGCGACCGGCCGCGATCAAGCTGATCCGTGGAGAAGCCGCCGGTAGCCCTGATGCAATTGCTCGGTTCGAAAAAGAAGTCCAGGCGACCGCAACGTTGTCGCACTGGAATACAGTGCAAATCTACGACTATGGCATCACCGATTCGCACGACTTTTATTGTGTCATGGAATACCTCCGCGGCATGACCTTGCAACAGAGGCTGATTCAACGTCAGACGCTTGATCTCAAGCCAACGATGGACATCGCGATTCAACTGTGCGATGGATTGCAAGAGGCCCATCGCAAGGGGCTGGTGCATCGGGACATCAAGCCGGCGAACATTTTTCTGGCTGAAGTCGGCGGGTTTCCCGATGTCGTCAAGCTGTTGGACTTTGGGCTCGTCGTTACCAAGGCCGAAACCGCCGGCGAAAACGCAGCCGTCGTCGGCGGCACGCCCGCGTACATGTCGCCCGAACAGATCCGTGGCGATTCCCTAGACGGTCGCAGTGACATCTATGCGATCGGTTGCGTGTTGATGGAGTGCCTGACGGGCGATCCTCCCTTTCAAGCGTTCCAGGTCTCGCAGCTGGTCGCCGACCATCTTTTTCGGGTACCCGATCTCACGCCACTGGCCCAAATCGATTTCGCACTGCCCAGGCTGTTGGAGAAGTGTTTGGCAAAAAAAGCCGAAGATCGATTTGCCGATGTCGGCCAGTTGCGCGACGCTTGCCACCAATGGGCCTAGGTAAAAAAGGATTCGGCAACCGTTGGTGTTTAGCCTTGAGGCGACTCCTTGTCGCTGCTGCACAGCGGCCCAGGGCGGCTCAAGCCCAATACNNAGATGAGGGCCCGTAGGCTCGCGCCAAACGGCTGATATTCGTTTGACATCAGCCGGTTCGCGCCAGCGTCCGGGCCCCCTCATTCATGTTAACTTAGCGGCATTGGGCTAAAGCCTGCACAGCGACCCAGGGCGGCGAAAGCCTGCACACCAACATTGATGCCCGTGCCATTCGTACCGGACGCCTTTTCCGCTCGTTCAATGCAGCCCGAAAACTTAGCGTTGACAAAACAGGAGCACTAGGGCTTGGGCGTCTCGCGGGATTCGAACATTGCCTTCAGTGCTTCCGTTTTTTCATCCGACCAGTCCGGCGGCTGAGTCACCGCGATCCAAGCGTCGATGTAGCTGGACGGGGAATAGTTGTGCCCGTAGCCCAACGGCACGGCAGTCGCAACCGGTAAGTCAAAGGCGACTTGCAAGAACGTGGTCAGCGGATACCAACGCAGATGCGGCGACACGTCCGGGCCGCGCTGGTCGCCGAGCCAATCGGGTCGATTCCATGCCAGGTCGGGGGAAAACCAGACCATCGGATCACTGGCGTACTGCACATAGACGCAGCGCATTGGGCCCCACGGTTCGCCGCGATTGAGCGCGTTTCGCTGCCCCGTGAATCTCAAGATTCGGCTGTCACGAAACTCGGGAAGCCAGGCCGGGGTTCCTTCGTTTCGGTTTTGAACGATCTGCTTCCAATTCTGACTGGGAAAGGGGGGGCCGCTCCAAACTGCACCGTCGATCGGGTCTTCGAAGATGGTGAACAGGTCCGCCGAGACTTCGGACCCCAGAGAGCCGAGGCTGAGTCCTTGCAGGTAGAGTTGCGGACGCGAATCCTTTGGAAGTGTTTTCCAATGAGTATAGACTGCCTCGAATAATGCTTCGGCGGATTCGATCGAACGACGCGGGTCGACCAGGATCGTGATCCAACTGGGTAAATAGGAGTATTGAGTGCTGACGATGGCCGAATCACCGCCGTGCAGATACTCCAGCGTGTCAACCGCAGACGGATCCAGCCAGCCCGTCCCCGTGGGCGTTGCGACGATCAACACCGAGCGTTGGAAACCGCCGACCCGCTTGAGTTCCTCAAGCGCCAGTTCCGCGCGCTCCTGTGCCGTGGGCCGCGAACGCATCCCGACGTAGACCCGGATCGGTCGCATCGCTTCACGCTGCGTGAAGGAAGCAATCTCTGCCTGCGTCGGACCATCGTTGAGAAAGAGTTTTCCCTGGCGACCGATCGTTTCCCATGTCACCGGTGATGATTCGCTGCCGGTCAACCTGGGGTCTGTCGGTTTGTCGGTGTCGTCGTCGACCAGCTGGTCCAGGTTCAAGAAAAAATGATCCGCCGAACGCAAGAGTCCCGTCGCGATGACATCATTGGTCAGGAATAAGACCAACAGGACGGCCATCGCAAAACCGATCGCGTGGGCAACCCGCCGTGGCATCAGGCGCTGTAGTTTGCCAGAAATGAAATGGCCACATTGCAAAAACAATCGCCCGCCGGCGATCAGGATCGCGGCGAACAAGACCGCGATCAGTGCCACGCGGTACGGATAGGCTGTTTCCAGTCGCGGCATCTCCATCAGTTCGCGAATCGAATTCTGCCAGTACGTCATCCGCCACACAAATCCGACGCTGACCACGGCGACCGCGGCGACGGTCAAACGCTTGGCGAGACGCTGTGTCGTTCCGGTCGGCTCACGCAATTCGAAAAAACGATAAACCGTCAGCAAGCCGATGCCGACGCCGTAGCCGATCGCAAGCGAAAATCCCGAGAGGATTCCCTGGACCCAGTAATGTCTCGGTAGCAACGACGGCGTCACCGACACGGCAAAAAACAATGTCGCAACGATCAACCCGACGAAGGAAAATGAATCCCAGTAGTTTGCGATTCGCTGCTTCATGATTCGGTGTTCACCCAATTCTTTTTCATTACCAAGCGATCAGGGCCGTTGAAGAGTGGCTTCCTATCCATGGGCCATGGCCTGCAATCCAACGGTTTGCTTTCGACAGGATACCGTGTTTCTGATTCAGCCTGTGGTGCGGCCGGGACATTCCCCTGATGCCGGGGTGTCGGAGCAACCGTTGCAGTGACCGCGCAGCAGGATCTCGGTGATCTCGCCGATCTTCGCGCTCTGTCGCAGACTGCCCGCGGTCAACTTGACGTCGTCCAAACAGGAAACCGTGCCGCAATCGACGCACAAAAAGTGGGGGTGGCCGGTGTCGTCTTGAGACTCGCCGCGGACCGCTTCGAATCGCCAGACGTGGTCGCCGAGCTCGGTCCGACGCAGCAATCCGACTTCGGCCAAGTCATTGAGATTTCGGAACGCCGTCGCCCGGTCGATGCCCCTGTCGGCGAGCCGCTGGGACACTTCGGCATGCGTCAGCGGCGACGTCGACTCGCGCAGCAACAACAGCGTCGCAAGGCGAGCCGGTGTAGCGCGCAGCCCGCATCGACGGATTTCGTCCTTGACGGGATCATTCGGTGCAGTCATCGCTTTGATTTCTTTTGTTCGGCAGGCTAACGATGCCAACAGGACGCTGTCCGGCTAGATCGTAGCCATTTGCAATTCGGTTGCAAGTGCACTCCCGTTACCCATAGGCGAAGCCGACCGGTTGACGTACCATTTCGGCGGTCAGCCCCTTTCTCTGTTGCTCCAGCCATGTCGCCTGTTTCACTCCTGTTTGTCTATTGCGTGTTCATCTTCGTCGCCTCCAACACGGGTGGACGGCTGTCTGATCTGATCCGCATGACGCACCTCCGGACGCAGCTCTTGATGAGCGCTGTCGGCGGGCTGATGCTCGGCATCGCGATGCTGCATCTGCTGCCGCACGCCGGCGAGATCCTGGGATCGTCTTCCATGACCGGGATGGGGGCGCTGCTCGGTCTGATCTCGATGTTCTTGCTGATCCGGCTGTTTCACACGCACGATCACGGCACCCGCGAACCGAACTTTGGAAACGGTGCAGACGGCCAGCCCGGTGGGACCGACGGTCCGCCGGGCGCGCAGGCGGGCGAACACGAGCATCATTGTGACGGCCATCACGACCACGACCACGGTCACGACCACTCGGCCAAGCCGAAACGATTCGGCTGGGCCGGTGTCTTTTTCGGCCTGGCGCTGCACACGCTGATCGACGGCGTCGCGTTGGCCAGCAGCGTGATCGCCGATGCGTCTCACGGTTCCTGGATGGGGCTGGCGGGCATCGGAACCTTCTTGGTGATCGCGCTCCACATCCCGCTCGATTCCTTTGCGATCACGTCGGTGATGAGCAAACAGGGTTGGTCGTCGGCCGCGCAGCGACTGGTCAGCATGCTGTTTTCGCTGGCCTGCCCGCTGGGAGCATTTTTGATGTACCTGGGGGCAACGACGATTCTTGAGGGCACCGGGATTCTGGGCTGGGGCTTGGCGATCTCGGCCGGTTTCTTCATCTGCATTGCGCTGGCGGATCTGTTACCCGAAGTGGCCTTTCACGACCATGACCGCGTCAAGTTGACGATCGCGTTGTTGTTGGGTGTCGTCGTCGCAATCGGCATCGAAAACCTGCCCGGCCACGACCACGACCACAGCCCCGACGGCGCCGCCGAACACGATCATCATTTTTAAACGTGGGGTGAGCTTCCAGCTTGCCGTCTCGTTTCACTCGTGAAACGCAAGCTGGAAGCTTACGCCACTTTTAGCCTAGCAGTTCGGAAGCGACGGTGTCGGCGAAGTGGATGCCTCGCGGGGTCAATTTGATGTGTCGGCCGGATCGATCAATCAAACCTTGTGATTGAAGTTCGCCCAGTTGCGGTGCGCAGAGGATTTCGATAGCGATGCCGGTCCGTGTTTCCAGCTCCGAAAGGTCGACCCCGTCGATCATGCGGACGCCGAACGCGGCGCCTTCGCGCGCGGCCTCGACCGCGGAGATCGTTTCGGATTCCGCGATCGCGCTGTCGCCAGATTCGATCCGTTTTAAATAGGTCGTGGTGCTGCGATGGTTGGTGGCCCGCACGCCGTCGATGAAGGCTGCGGCACCGGGGCCGGCGGCGAACCAGCCATCGCCCCGCCAGTACGCCAGGTTATGCCTGCAACGAAAGCCCGGTTTCGCGAAGTTGGAGATTTCATAGTGTGCCAAACCTGCCTCGGCTAACAGGCGGCGGCTCAGGTCATACATCGTGATCTCGACCGATTCGTCGACTGCGGACAACTCACCGCGCCGCCGGCGGGTCCAGAACGATGTGCCTTTCTCGTACGTGAGCGAGTACGTCGAGAGATGCGTGATCGGAAGGGCCGCGGCGGTGCGAAGGTCCCGCGCCCAGTTGGAGATCGTTTCACCCGGTGCGGCAAAGATCAGGTCGATAGAGACATTGGGGATTCTTTCCGCGACCCGCTGAACGATCAACTCGGCCGACTGCCCCGAGTGACTTCGTTCCAGCACCGCCAGCTTGCGATCGTTGAAGGATTGAACGCCCAGGCTTAAGCGATTGACGCCAAATCCGGACATCATCGATAGCTTTTCGTCGCTGATGTCCTCCGGATTCGCTTCCATCGTCCATTCAAATCCCTCGGCGAATTCGAAGCGGCGACGAAGCGACTGGAGAAATATTTCGAGCAACTCGTTCGGCAGATGCGTCGGCGTCCCGCCGCCGACGAACAAGGTGTCGATGATCGGGACACCCTGTCTTTTCTCAGCGATCACTTCCAGTTCATGGTCGATCGCCACGAGGTAGCGTTGCATCAAGTCGTCGCGATCGGCGACGACACTGAAGTTGCAGTACCCGCATCGGTGCCGACAGAACGGCACATGAACATACGCGGATCGAGGAGTGGGCCAGTCCATGTGGCGTAAGCTACCAGCTTGCGAGCCGTGGCGTAAGCTTCCAGCTTGCGAACCGTGGCGTAAGCTTCCAGCTTGCGAACCGTGGCGTAAGCTTCCAGCTTGCGAGCTCCAGGATTGGCAAGCAGGATGCTTACCCCACTGCTGTCTGGCAAGCAGGATGCTTAGACCACTATTCTCCGGCCCGCAGCTTGTTGAAGTAATCCATGGCGTGCTCGCGTTCGGTGCGGGGCAATTGCTGGTTCTCCAGCGGGTCGCTTTCTTCGCTGAACGAGCTTTCGATCGCGCGTTTGACGTCTTCGCGACTGATGCCTTTGCGGTTCGGCCCGTCGGCGAAACCGGAGATCACGGCCTTGCCTTTCTTGACTTGGCCGCGGACTTGGGTCTCGTAGGTGTTGGTATCGCCTTCTTCTTCCGGACGGTCCCCTTGCCCGGCACCTTCGCCGAGTCCGTCACCGGGTTTGTCGCCTTCGCCCATGCCCATCCCCATGCCTTGGCATTGCTGGCAACCGCCGCCGCCGCAGGAGCTGCAACGCATTTGTTCTTTCGATTGCGACAGGTCGTTCATCGCGTCTTCCAGGTCTTGCAGTTCGCTCATCTCCTGCTGCATGTCGCCGAGTTGGTCGGCCATCGCATCGAGGGCGTTGGCGGCTTGTTTGGAGTCGCCGTTTTGCATCGCTTGTGCCGCTTGGCCGAGCTTGTCGGCCATCTGCTGCATTTGTTGCGATTGCTGTTTGGATTGCTGCTGCATTTCGTTGAGCTGCTGCTGCATTTTGGCGGCGTCTTCGGAACGGCCTTCGCGTTTGGCTTGTTCGATCTTTTCTTTCAATTCGTCCTGCTTGCGTTTTTGCTCGGCGATCGCTTTTTCGAGCTGGTCCTTTAACTGCTGGACTTGTTTTTGCAGCTGTTCTTTTTCCTTGTCGCTGAGCGTGCCGTCTTTCATTTTTTGGGCGAGCTTGCGCATCACTTGTTCGGCTTTTCCGAAGTCACCCTTGGCGATCGACTGGGCGGCTTCGTTGGCGGGGCCGGCTTGCAGCGAATTCATCTGCGCCATCGCCTTGCGCATCTGGTCACTCGAACCGAGTTGCTCGCGACGTTCTTCGAGTTGTTTCTTCAGATCGTTGAGCGCGATCATCGCTTCTTTTCGATCGATGTTTTTCTTTTCGGTGATCTGGTTGAGGTCTTTCTCGAGTTTTTCGAACAGGTCCTTGGCGTCTTGCAGCCCCTTGGCTTCGGCGTTGCGTTTTTGTTGCGCAATACGCTTTTTCAGTTGCAACGACGCGCGTTTGACTTGGGCGGCCACGGCCGGATCGATCTCGTTGGTGCCATCGGGGTCAATCGGTGTGGCAGGGTCGACCAGGATCAAAACCAGGACCAGGATGGGAGTGATCACGAGGGGCAGCCAGCCGAGTCGACTCGGTTGGTAGCCGAACTTTTCGGCGATCTTGATTTTGTCCGCGCGCCGATCGGCGTCGCTGATCACGGCCAAGCCGAACTCCGACTCGCGGTCTGCGGCAGACATCGAGAGCGAGCTGCTGAGCCGTTCGCTCAGCCCGAAGCGTTTGTCGACTTCCAGAGCGACGCGGTCACGACTCGGTGCGGTGGCTAGGGCGTAAATCAACGCTGCGGTGACGGCGACCACGATGGAGCCGACGATCCACGCCAAATTCCAGGTTTCCACGTCAACATCGAGTGCGCGGATGCCCGGGACCGCACAGGCGATCGTCGCCACGATGAGCGCGGCGAACAGGGCGATACAGAGGGAACGTCCGAAATTGCCTAGGATCAGGCGACGTCGAGCGTTGCGAACTTGGGATTCAATTCGGTTCATGGCGGTAGCCTGGGGTGTGTTGCGGCCTACAATCAAGTATAGGAGCCGCGGGCCGTTTGATGGCAGCGTGATTCCCCCCCCTCATACCCCTTTTTTCGCAATTTCATGGCCGATTCAGCCACCCAATCGTTCTCCACCGGTGCCGAAAACGGTTTGCCCGACCCGGCGGAGCTGCCTGATGCCGATGTGGTGATTTATGACGGGGACTGCAATTTCTGCATTTCTCAGGTCAAAAACCTGCGGCGGTTGGATTGTTGTGGCGGTCGATTGTCGTTTTTATCGCTGCATGATCCGCGGGTCGCAGAGCGGTATCCGGACCTGACGCACGATCAGCTGATGGCGCAAATGTACATCGTCGATTCCCAAGGCCGCCGACATGGGGGCGGGGACGCGGTGCGCTACCTGAGCCGGCGTTTGCCGCTGTTGTGGTTGGTCGCACCGATCTTGCACCTGCCCGGAACGGCAACTCTGTGGCGTTGGATGTACAACCAAATCGCCAAGCGGCGCTACAAGCTGGCAGGCAAGAAGTCAGGCCAAGGGACCTGCGAAAACGATGCCTGTGCGGTCCACTTCGGGGAGTAGTGGGGTAAGTATCCTGCTTGCCAGGAGGAGTGTCGATTGGATAAGTGGCGGAGTTGATCGTGGCGGAAATCGCTGAGACTTTCGCAGCGCCGGCCCTCTCTGGCGTTTACTTGCTGCGCAAACGCCGTCTCTCCCAGAGGGAGAGAATCTAAATCGGTTGCCAAATCCTGCTGCAAAAGTGTCGACGACCCGAGTGGCATCGCAAGCTGGAAGCTTACGCCACGTTTTGCCCCTTAGGCGAACCAGCTGACGGCGTTTTGGAACATGGCTAGGCCGTCGCCGGCGGCCGGCTGTTCTTTGCGACGCGTCCAATAGGGGTGTTGGGTCGGGTCGATGTGACGCTCGGGGTGCGGCATCAAGCCGAACACGCGGCCGGTCGCATCGCAGACACCCGCGACATTGGCGTCGGCGCCGTTGGGGTTGGCGGGGAAGTCCAGCGGAGTCTCTTCGACGGTGCCATCGGCATCACGGGCGTAACGCAAGCAGAGTCGTTCGGCGTCGCGCAGCTCGCCCAGCACCGTTTGATCCCGGGCGACGAATTTGCCTTCGGCATGTGCCATCGGCAGATACATGTGTTCGATGTCGCGCAGGAACACGCACTTGGTCCCGTCGGTGGCCAGATCCACCCAGCGATCCTCGAACCGACCGTGATTGTTCCAGGCCAGGGTGGCCGGTTCGTGACCGCCGGCGGCTTGGACGTTTTCGGTCAGCACGCCCAACCGCATCAGCACTTGCATTCCGTTGCAGATTCCCAGCACCAGTCGGTCGCCGTTGCCGTGGACGAACGTGTCCACCAAGTCGGCGAGGTGGTTTCGCATTCGCGTCGCAAGAATGCGGCCGGCGGCGATATCGTCACCGTAGCTAAAACCGCCGGGCAGGCAGAGGATTTGATAACGGTCCTTGAGCGTCGGATTTTCGATCAGCCGATTGACGTGAACCCGCTCGGTGGTCGCGCCGGCACGTTGAAAGGCGTACGCAGTTTCTTCGTCGCAATTGGTGCCCGGGGCACGTAACACGAGGACTCGGGGGGACGACATGTCGAAGGCTTGCGAGACGGATGGTTGGGGGGCACGATAGGCTGACGGCAGCATTGACGCGGCAAAGCGGCCTATTCCGGTGCCCGGAGTTTATTCCGTGCCGGCTTGCTTTCCTAGCGGACCAAAACCTTGATTTGCAGACGCCGGTGCTGGTGGTCCCAGCCGACGATCGTGCCGCGACAGCGCCACAGGTCGCGGCCGGCTTGTTCGAATTCGTCCGCCAATTCGTGGGGGACATACAGCACCAGCGGCAGCGGAGGATCGCTGTGGCGGGCCCAAACGGCATAACCGTCGTCGTAGACGTGCGGGTCCTCTTCGCCGCTGTAGAGCAAGCGCCGCTCGATGAAGGTGTCGATCTCAAACGTCATTCCGGTCACCGCTTCGACCAACAGATCCACCTGTTCGGCGTCGCGGCGGGCTTCCCACAGATGCGTGGCGGTTTCGGCAAAGGTGATCTCATCGTGCCGCGGCGATGCGGCGTCGGTCCCTTCGCCGGCCCCGCCGAGCGCCGCATGCGGTTCGGTCGTTTCGGGTCGCTCGATCGGTTGGCCATTGGGATGGACCAACAATTTCAGCGATTGCGTCCAGTCCGGCCAGCGTGGAATATCGACTCGCAATTCGATCGTCCAATTCAAGTCGTTGTCAGCCAGATCGAACGAATAAGGCACATCACCGGGGATCGGAAAATCAAGATTGAACTCCTTGCGGTCGCCGGCTTGCAGCGTCGACTGGCCTTCCAGTTCGTGTCGATCGGTGAAGAAGGTGTGTCGGTGCGTCGTGCGATTGCTGCCGCTGCCACTGACGCAGACCTCGGTTCCGGTCAACTCGGCGCTGATCGAATTGATCGTAAAGCGACGCTTGGGTTGGAAGGCGAGTCGGGCGCGAACGCGGTCACCGGGTGCCAACTGGGGCGTCAGCAGTTCGGCGTGGACGTTGCCCAGCAGCCACTTCGGTAGCAACTTTTTGGCGGCAAAAAAGCCGAACAGTGGGATGATAATGGCTCCGGCGACCAGACCCGCAAACGGATTGACGACAAAG
Organism: Stieleria sedimenti; assembly: GCF_025060895.1. Taxonomy (GTDB): domain Bacteria; phylum Planctomycetota; class Planctomycetia; order Pirellulales; family Pirellulaceae; genus Stieleria; species Stieleria sedimenti. The sequence goes on from NZ_JANZKV010000002.1 coordinate 49,225, forward strand.
GTGACGAGCAAGAAGCCGAACGCGACGACCATCAGGCCCAACACCAGAGCGACCAATCCGTATCCGATGCATCCGCTGACGGCCGTCGCCACCTGTGCGTCGGCAGGGTCGGGACCGGTGACCGGACGCATCACAAATTCCTTGGACGCTTTCGGATCAAACGCCCAGGGGATTTTGGCCCGTGCATCGATGTAGTGATCGACGTTGATGTAGTTGCCATGGTAACTGGGCGGCCAATCGGCGACCTCCAGCTCGAATCGATACGACTCGCGCTGGCCGGCGGTCCATTCACCGACAAACAGCGTGATGGATTCGGCGGTGCCCCGCGCGATGTTGCCGCGTCCATGCGTTCGCCAGCCGGAGGACACCTCCAGCCCTTTGCACTTCACGTCGGCATCTGCCAGGACGTGCAGGGTGCCGGTGATCTTGTCGCCACCTGAATAAATGCGTTCGGGGTGGTCGAGCTCAATCGATAAATCGCATTTCGCCATGGTGATTCACTTGAGACTGCACGATGTCGTAAAGGTAATTTTCGATGCCCCGCACATCGGTCCCGAACCGCCAGATCAATGCGTCGGCATCTTCGTCGCTGATGCGTGGAACGGGTTGCCGGTGATCGCGACGCGACGCCGCGATTCGCCGGTTGAGGATTTCGGCTAATTGTGCGACCGATAGCGACAGACCGATCTTCTCCGTCGTCACCATGTAACCGGCCCGTCGCAGCGCGGACGACAAGTTTTGATGGGTGGCCAGGACCAGTGTGGCGCCGCTGGCGAACACCTTGCGGCGGACCCGCCAGGGAAGCCGTTGTGCTTCATCGATCAGCAACGGTTCGCCGCTGGGAATCGTCGGGCAAGGCTGGTCCTCGGGCAAGTAGACGTAGCTGGACGAGGGGAAGGCCTTGGCGATCGCCAGCATGCGAGTCGTCTTGCCGCGGCCGCACTCGCCGATCATCTGGTAGGCGGACCGGGGGCGAAACGTGATGGGGGCGTCGCCGATCGCCGGTTCGTCGATGGTTGGTTCGCCGATCGCCGCGACAATCTCGGCGACCGGAACCACCGCCAGTTCGGCGCGTTCGCTGCGCGTCAATTCGCCGAAGGGGTTGCGGAACAGGTTGGCCGCCGGCCACCGCGAGGCGGGCTGCAGGCCGTCCGGCGGCACGAAATCGCGGTCGCCTGTGTGCACGCGAGGATGAAGATTCTGTTGCGAGGCCGATGCGGACGTTTTCGCGAACTCTGTCATTTTGCTATGATGCTCGCTGGGGCGGGCGGCTTGCTTGATGGATCAGCGGATATCTGGCGGGAATAGGGTGGGATAGGCTTCCAGCCTGTCGATGTTGCAATGACAGACACGGTCCTCTCGATGATTCCTTCTCCAAAGACCGCCGCGCTATTGCGAAGGGTTTCTCTACCCCTGGGGTTTGTTTCGTTCGGTCTGCTGCTCGTTTTTTCCGGGTATCGTTTCGACGATCTGTCTCTCTGGCTGCAATCCACCGGCAACTGGGCGCCGCTGCTGTTCATCGTCACGGGAACCTTGTTGATGACGATGATGATGCCAAAGACAATGGTGTCGCTGGCCGCGGGAGCGTTGTTCGGCACGCAAGACGGATGTCCGATCATGTTGGTGACGGCCGTCACCGCCGCCGCCCTAAACTACACGATCGGAAAGTACTGGATCGGAGCGGGCGGTGATTTTTATTCAAATCGATCCTCCCTCGGCGGGCAGCACGACGTCCGGGACGTGTCGATCGGGCCGCCGGTCAGTTGGCCGCGCGCGGCGGGACAGTTGGCGCACGATGCCGGCTTCGGCATCCACTTACTCGTTCGCCTGTCGCCCGTCCCGACCACCATCATCAGTTATTCGATGGGCGCCGCCGGCGCCCGATTCGCACCCTACGTGGCTGCGGCCGCGGTCGCGGTTGTGCCACAATTGTTGTACGTCCACGCCGCCGCGATGGCCGTGGACTCTGAACAATCGCTGCACTTCCGCTGGATCAGTTCGGTGCTGTCGCTGTCCGTCGCGACCCTCGTCAGTCTCGCCCTGCCGCCGATCGCCATACGAAGGCTAAAAGAGATTCGTGGTGCTTCGTTGACCGAGGCGTCTGGGTACGCCGATCGAACGTAACGCCTCGATCGGCCGATGATGAAGACGGACGCGCGATCGTTCAACTTTCTTGATAAACTAGGCACGACGCATTCTCCAAGCGGAAAAAGGGTCAGGCACCCATGGCACGGGCATAAGCGTTGGTGTGCAGGCTTTAGCCGCCCATTGTCGCTGCGTAGCAGCGACCGGGAATCGCCTCAAGGCCAATACCGCTAAGTTAACATGAATGAGGGGGCCCGGACGCTGGCGCGAACCGGCTGATGTCAAACGAATATCAGCCGTTTGGCGCGAGCCTACGGGCCCTCATCT
>NZ_JANZKV010000020.1 GCF_025060895.1 Stieleria sedimenti
ACGACGGCCCTTCCGGGCGGTCGCGTGTCGCTGCTTTGCAGCGACCGGGAGATCGCCTAAAGGCTAAACGCCAACGTACGCTACGATCGATCAACCATTTTCCCCCTGCCCATGCCACAGCGAATCCTCCGTCGTCAGTCCCGAGAGGGCTCGGGCGACGATGGCGGTGCGGCGAAGGGCGTCGTGCAGCGGTTCGGCCCAGGGGCCGTGGTGGGCTCGTTGCCAAGCGTCCCTGGCCAAGGCGATCGCTTGAACGTCGCCGTCGCCGTCGAGCGGATCGGCCGGAAGCTGGTCGTAATAGGATCGAAACATGGTCGTTGCGGCAAAGAACGAACGCATGCCGTATCGGTCGGCCAATGCCGCTTGAAGCCTGAGGCAGGCGTGCTCGTGGAACTTTTTGGACGGATCAAAACTTTGCAGCCCCCAGTCCGGCTGGTGCACACATTCGGGGCCTTCGCAGAGGGCGTGGCAGATTTCGTGCAGAATCATCTGCGCCAGCGAGTCGTCCGGGTCCAAGGTTTCGGGCGTCCCGATCGTCAGCACGCCGCACCCATCCCACGATGCGTTCACTTCCGCACTTCGCTCGATCCGTATGCCCATGCGGCCGGCGGCGTGAATCCAGATCAGCCCCAGGGGGTCGGCGTAGCTCTTGTCGATCTTTCGCAACGGGCACTCGTCTGGTCGGGTGGCACAATCAGGCCTGCAGTCGGACCGCCATCGTGTGCCGAAACCTGCGGCCGCGTCAACGGGAGCGCTAGCCAGCAACGGTTGTTCGTTTCGTTCACGACCGTTTTCAGTTTGTCGATCGATTCGCTTGTGGTCGCGTTGGCCACGCAAGCGACGCTGTGGGGCGGCAATTCAACACGTGTAGTGAAAACGACTACATGAAAATCGCCTTTTTTGAGACTTTCGGCTGCTTCAGACAGCGGTAGTTTCCTTCGGTATTCGCTCGACCTCGCCGTTTCCCAGTCACAAGAGGGAATTCATGAGACAAGAAAAAGCAGCATTGCCGCGGAACAAGACGATTGCGCAGCTCAGGCGATTGCGAAAAATGGGTTGTGAATTCATCCGGACCGACGACGACGGTGAATCCTGGATCGGGACCACGGACGCGGACGACGGGGTTCCAATCGACTTGCTGATCATCAGCGGGGGATTCCGAGGGAAGATCGTGATGCCATGCGAAACGTTGCTCAAATTATCCGAGACGTTTGACTGAAGGTCGTTTCTGCGACGACAGCGCTCAGGCGACAGCGCCGCGTCTGGGAGGGCATCAGCCGGGATCGTCTTGTCTCGCCCAAGCCACGCTGTGGGGCGTGCAACACGGCTGATCCGGCGGTCATTCAATTCACTTGCCCTTTGCCAGATCTGGTCGGTTTGGACATAATGCGGTCTTATTCTGCACTTACCGGGATTTCACCATGTCGTCCGCTGTCGAGTCCAAGTCGGATCTAGAGAACCAGACTGTTTATTTTCGATGCATCGCGGGTTGCTCCGCCAAGCACTCGATCTTCGACGTCATCTATACCTGCCCGTCCTGTGGCAGTCTGCTGGAGGTGCATCACGAGCGAGAGCCACTGCGGAAACGCAACCCCTACCAGTGGCAGCAACTGTTCGACTCCCGCGCCAGCACCTCGGATTGGCCCTACGGCAGCGGCGTCTGGGGCATGCGTGAGTGGGTGATCCCCTCGCTGGCTGACGAAAACGTCGTCAGCATGTTCGAAGGAAACTCCAATTTATTCTGGGCCGAGCGATTGGGTCAGCAGTTGGGCGTCCCGGACTTGTGGATCAAGTTGTGCGGCAACAGCCACACCGGAAGTTTTAAAGACCTCGGCATGACGGTCTTGGTCAGCGTCGTCAAGCAGATGATGGCACAGGGCAGTCCGGTCAAAGCGGTCGCCTGCGCCAGCACCGGGGACACCAGTGCCGCGCTGGCCGCCTACGCGGCCTATGCCGGAATCCCCGCGGTCATCTTCTTGCCCGCCGGCAAGGTCAGCACCGCACAGCTGATTCAGCCGGTCGCCAACGGCGCCCACGTCCTGGCACTGGACACCGACTTTGACGGCTGCATGAAAATCGTCCAGGAAGTGACCCAGGACAATTCGATCTACCTGGCCAATTCGATGAACAGTCTGCGGATCGAAGGCCAAAAGACGGTGGGCATCGAAATCGTTCGGCAATTCGATTGGGAAGTGCCCGATTGGATCGTGATCCCGGTGGGCAACCTGGGCAACATCAGCGCACTCCACAAGGGATTTCGGTTGATGCTGGACTTGGGGTTGATCAGCCGCATGCCCCGCCTGGTCGCCGCCCAAGCGGCCAAGGCGAATCCGTTTTATGAATCCTACAAGAACGGATTCAAAGAGAAGATTCGCGTGACGGCCCAGGACACACTGGCCAACGCCATCCGGATTGGTGACCCGGTCAGTTACGCCAAAGCGGAACGGGCGATCGTGGAAACCGACGGAATCGTGGAACAAGCGACCGAAGACGAGTTGGCCGCGGCGGCCGCCCACGCGGACTTGACCGGCATGTTCACCTGCCCCCATACCGGCGTCGCACTGGCCGTGCTGAGTAAGCTGATCAAGCGGGGCGTGATCAAGTCGGACGACAAGACGGTCGTGATCAGCACCGCCCACGGTCTAAAGTTCACCGATTTCAAGGTCGCCTATCACGAATCCCGGCTCGACGAGGTGACCAGCCAATACGCCAACCCCGCGGTTCATCTGCCCGCCGACGCCGACGCGGTGAGAGCCGAAATCGAAAAACGCCTCGGTCATTAACCCAGTGGCGTAAGCTTCCAGCTTGCGATCCGTGGTGCAAGCTTCCAGCTTGCGAGTGCCATGAAACGGCTACTGCGTTGCCGCTTTCGTCGCGACGACGATGTAGTGTGGCGTTCGGGCGGTCTGGTTCCAATGATGAGTCATCTGAACCGACTCGATCGTGAACCCCACCGATTCCAGTAAATACGGGATCGTCGCCATCGACTGGCTGGCCGACAACGGCAACACGTCGACTTCGTCGGTCCAGTCGCCGACATAGGAATCGCGTCCGAACAGGCCGTCGATGATCACCACGTGACCGCCCGCGCGTAACCAATGGTGCCAGTTGCGAAACGCGGCCAGCGGATCAAACAAGCTGCTGACCACTTTTCGGGAAGTGATGACGTCAAAACTTGAGTCGGCGAACAGCGCTCGGTCGTCGTCGTGGTCGCAGGAGCCAACGATTGGTTTCACACGTTTGAGTTTCGGTTTCGTTTTTAGCCGCTCCAACATCGATGGAGATGGCTCCAACGCCGTGATCGCTCCGACCGGCAATTCGATCAACGCAGCACACATGGCGCCCGTGCCTGCCCCGACGTCCAAGACATCAGCGTTTTCGGGCAACGTGCAAACGCATTGCAAATCCGCCAACAAAACAGACTGCATCTCCGCGGACAAGGTTCCCAACCCGAGGAAGTGATCGTATTCCTCTGCAGCCGATCGGTCGTACCTGCCTACACTGCGGCCCCGTGCGGCCTGTCGATCGTTTTTCCAATCCATTGCATCGAAGTGTTGGCTGAGGCGGCTGACTCTGCACGGACAGGCTGGAAGCCTGGTCCGTTTGGCATCCCTTCGATGTCACTTGGCCGAGAGTGCCGGTTTGGGAGTGTAGCCGCGCAGGGCCGGCCGGGGCGTGTAACCGCGGAGCGCGGGTTGGGGTGTGTAGCCGCGCAGCGCGGGACCGGGAGCGTAACCATAGAGTGCCGGTCGGGGCGTCCAGCCGTACAGTGCCGGTCGCGGCACGTAACCCTGCAGTGCGGGGCGAGGTCTGTAGCCGCGGAGCGCCGGTTGCGGCACATAGCCACGCAGCGCCGGTTGCGGCACGTAGCCATCGAGTGCGGGACGAAACCGATTGGTCTGGGCCGACTGCGTAGCCTGCGTAGCCGTCTGCTGAGACAGCCGTTGTTGCCGGCGCATTTCCAACGCATCCTCGCGACGCTGCTGGAGCCGAGCTCGATATTCAGCAAACTTTTGTGGATCTCCCTCGGCCCAGGCGTCCTGGCTGAGGATTGCGAGTGCAGTGATCAATAAAATCGATCTCATGGCTCAATTCCAGGGTCGTTTGGGGGGCGGGGCGGGACGAGGCTGCAAGGTTGCCGCAGCCCGTAGTGGGGGATCGAGTTTGTTCTATTGTAGGCGCGCGGCCAGTCCGGGATCCACTCCGAAAAGCCGGCGATCACCGAAACACGGGGCCGGCAAACGCGGCGCACCCCACTCGAGGGCATGTAGAATACGACGATTGCTGTCGTTTTTCATGCCCCGATGGCACTCACGTATCACTCGCTTTGGACCTCCGATGATTGTCAGAACCGGATGGCTGATCGCTGGACTTTTACTTTTTGGGGACGGTCTGCTGCGGGCCGACGATCTCGGGGGCGACGACCACTGGCATCAAGCGGCCGGGCCAAACGGCAACTGGCAGACCGACGGCCGCGCACCGTTGCGTTGGAGCGTGACGCGGGAGGAGAGCATTCGCTGGCGGACCGCTCTGCCCGAGGCCGGGATGAGCAACGTCACCGTTTGGGGAGACCGCTTGTTTGTGACGACCCATGTGCCGATTCAAACGCCGGAGCAGAAGAACGCGGTCACCGACATCATCGGTTTCTGCCTGGACGCAGACACGGGCAAAAGGCTTTGGCAGGCGACGTTGCCGGGTAGCGTCTTCATCTCGCTGGCCGGCGGATTCACCGACGGAACGGTGTTTGCCCCGATCACCGATGGCCGACACGTTTGGTTTTTCAATCGATGCGGATCGATGGCGTGTTTCGATTTCGAGGGCAACCAGATCTGGATGCGGGAGTGGACGCCGCGTTTCAAGCACAACAATCGCCAGGCGGAACCGTTTCTGGTGGGCGACACGATCTTGTACGTCGAGGTCGCGAACAAAGAGGCCGGGGCGAAGATTCAGAAATGGATCGCACCGGGGAAAAAGTCCGCCGGAACCGCGGTGCCCGCAGGCGTCGATGAGAAAGACGTTTGGACGTATCTGCACGGCATCGACAAACGAACCGGCAAGGTGCTTTGGCGAGAACAGGTCGGGACCTCGGTGCACAACACGCCAACGGTTGGCTTGACCGCCGAAGGAAAATGGGCCGTCGCCCATGCCCGCGGTGGGCCCCACGGTCCATTGGAAAAACCATTCGGCCAAAGTCTCACCAGCCTAGCACCCGGTGAAGCGGGGAAGACGCTTTGGAGCACCGAACTTCAGGGGTACGATCCGTCGTTCGCCTGTCACTGGAACGACCGTTATGTCTTTGGATTCCAAAAGGGCAATCATCTGGTGATGGATGCGTCCTCCGGTAAACTGCTCCGCACGCAGCCCTTGTACGACGGTGCGACGGTTTGGAAGTTCGAGCCGGAACGCGGAAGCTGGACCAAACAAACCGATGTGGCGGTCAAGGCCGGCAAGGGGCATCCGAACACGAATCAGGCCAATCTGGCGGTCGGCCAATGGCATTGGTTTCTCTCGCACAACGTTCACTACCTGGGGCGGGTGAACGTCGAAACCGGCGCCGTGGAATATCTGGAATTGCCGGCGCAGTTGATGCCCAGTCCGACGTCACGCCAACAGGATGTGTTGTTGTGGGGAAAGGGGAATCCCAACAATCGGCCCACCAATGCGTCTGGATTTGTCGTTGGCGACAAAGGGCACAACGGAACGGGCTGGGGCCACATTTCGGCGGCCAGTCCGACATTGGTGGGTCGCTATTTGTTTTTACCCGTCGTGACGGGGACGGTCTACGTGATCGACACTCAGGTCGAACAACTTTCGCCGGATGCCCTCGTCGCCGTCAATGACCTCGGCCCTGGCGGAGAAACCTGGACGCTGGCATCACTGACCTATGCAACGGGGCGTCTTTACGCTCACACGATGAAAGAGATCGTCTGCATCGAAGCCGACGATGGATCGCTGGGGAAATGAGCGGGGACGGGAAACGCAGTCCGCTCGCGTCGGCCACGCCGGATTCTTCGTAACACCCACGAAGTCTGGCCGCTTGGTGCATCGTACGGGAGCGTTCGGCGACGCTCATCTCTCCAAAACCGACGATTGCAGGCCCGGCGATATGGTCATACTCCAACAAGGCTGCGAGCCGATTCCGGGCTACGTTCTCGCTGAAAAGCTCGGTGAAGGTTCGTTCGGCGTGGTCTGGGCGGCCGATGGACCCGGCGAAACCCGCGTCGCGCTCAAGTTTCTCGATCTGCACCAAGCCGGCGGTGCCAAAGAATTCGAGTCGATCTCGGCGATCAAGAACGTTCGCCATCCCAATTTGTTGCCGATCACCGGTTACTGGCTGTTGGATCAGACGGGAAAGCCGATCCGTGATGGACGAACGAACCGGTTTCGAATGACGCCCTGTGAGCCGGCGACGTTGGTCATTGCGATGGTGGTCGGCGAAAAAAGTCTGGACGACGTGCTGCAAGACTATCGATCGCGGGGGCAGGCGGGGATTCCCCTGGCGGAGCTGCTCGACTACGTGGAAGACGCGGCACGCGGATTGGATTTCCTCAATGCGCCCCGCCACGATCTCGGCGACGGACGACGGGTGTCGATCGCCCATCGCGACATCAAACCCGACAACATCTTGCTGGTCGGTGACGCCGCGGTGCTCTGCGATTTCGGTGTCGCCCGACCTTGTTATGCCGAATCGATTCGCTCGACGGGCATGATCGGTTCACCCGCCTTCATTTCACCGGAAAGCATTTCAGGACATGGTTCGGTCGCCAGTGATCAATACTCCTTGGCGCTGACGTATTACTACCTGCGCACCGGCGACCATTCGGTCCAGGCGATCAATCAAGCCACGGCGATCCATTGTCACGTCAGCGGCGAACTGGATTTTTCGAAGGTCGGTGTTGACGAACAGAAAGTGCTCGAGCGGGCCACCAGCCTGGACGCGGCATCGCGTTTTGATTCGTGTCGCCAAATGGTTCGCGCCTTGCATCAGGCCGTCGCACAATCGTCTGCTGCCGGATCAACGGATCCGGCGTCCCCGATCGCCAAACCCGACGCGATTGCCACCGCGATCGATCCGCGGTTTCAGTCGACGACAGCGGCCGAAGGTAACGAATTCGCAGCGGTGTCGCCGTTGCCGGGTTCGCACGTCGCACGGACGGGTTCCTGGCGGAAACGAAAGACGGTCAAGCGTCGGCGTTCCCGCCGCCTGGTCGCGTCGACCGTCATGATCGCACTCGCAGCCCTCTCCATCCAACTTGTCTCGCGCGGTCCCCTGCTGCAAGGTCAACCCCACGCGGGCGACAAGCTGCCGATCGCCACTGAACATCCGCCGGTCGACGTAAGTCCCCGTGCCTCCATGCCGATCGATGAATCCGAGACGGGCGAGCTGCTTCTCGCCGATGACAGCGCTGCCGTTTTCGCAGTGCCTGTCGTGAGCGAGGACCGCGAGGTGACGCCGCAGAAAGAAACTGACCCTGCCATCGCCGATGCCGATGCCGATGCCGATGCCGATGCAGAGCAGATCGCGGGTCGCGATCCGACGGTCCTTCAGGTCGTCACCCACATCACGGCTGAGCCAGACGGCGCCACCACCGCCACCGCGGCCGCGACGGTTGTCGAGCGCTTGCCAGAAACGCTTGCTCCCGCCACATCGACCGACCCTGTCAACGAGACAGATCGAACCATCATTGCCTATCAAAAGCTCGGCGGGGCATTTTCCCATGATCAGACGGAATTGGATTTATCAGGAACCAAGGTGACGAACGCCGATCTGTCCCGCTTGCGATCCTTGCCGTCGCTGATTTCGTTGTCACTCGAAAACACCGCGATCGACAATGAAGGCTTGGCGACGATCGTCGAGCTGCAACCGAATCTGGAAAAACTATTTCTCAGCCACACGAAAGTGACAGATTCGGGACTGAAGTGTTTGGGGCGGCTTGGCGAATTGGTCTGTTTAGACCTTGCCGGTTGCAAGATCAACGACGCCGGACTGGTGTATTTGCATTCGCTGGACGAATTGAAAGCCGTCGGACTGAAATCGACGCGGGTTTCCCGCACCGGGATGGAGCGACTGAGCGAAGCCTTGTCACACCGGGCGGTGATTCAAGGACCCGAGTTCAGCCTGTTGGGTGGCAAGCGATTCGATGTGATGCACTGAGTATCGCATACGTCAGCGTTTGTCGAGGAGAAACAATGGAACTGACAAAGGGGCTCCTGATGTGCCGCTGATCATCGCACCGGCGCGTCGGAAGAGTGTATTCTGTGGGCCCTTCCAAACGATTGCTCACGGTTCGGCAGCAGCGTCACTGCGTCTTGCTCAACCGCGACGGGTTTGGACAACGCCCACCGGAGTAGAGCTGATGACCTGGATCGACTACGTCGTTGTTGCCGTTTATTTCATCGTGATGATCGCCATCGGATTGTGGGCGATGGGGCGTGTCAAAGGGCAGGAAGACTACTTCATGGGCGGGCGTGGGTTCGGCAAGTTGTTGCAGACCTTCGCCGCTTTCGGTGCCGGGACGGGGGCTCATGAACCGATCCAGGTCGGCCGTACCGGTTGGACCAGCGGGCTCAGCGGGGTGTGGTCGGCGCTGATGTGGTTGTTCGTCACTCCGGTCTATTGGATCACCGCGGTGTGGTATCGGCGGATGAGGCATTTGACGCTCGGGGACTGGTTCGTCGAGCGTTACGAGTCCAAGGCCTTGGGCGCCGCCTACGCCGTCTTCGCCATCATTTTCTACATGTTCTATCTGTCGACGATGTTGTCGGCGATCGCAAAATTCGCGGTGCCGTTGATGGGGCTCGATGAGATCGCTGGGTTGGACTTGAAGTACGTGTTGATCCCCGGCTTGGCCGGAATTGTGATCGTCTACGGCGTGTTGGGCGGTCTGACGGCGGCCTACTGGACCGATTTGATTCAAGGGATCTTTATCATCTTGTTGAGCGTGTTGTTGATTCCCTATGGACTTTGGGCGTTGGTCAAAGAGTTCGGCGACCCGTCAACGCAGGGGGTCATGGACGGATTCACGATCATGCACCAGCGGGTTTCGTCGGATTATTTCAGCCTGTTTGCCGGACCGAGTGCGGGCGAGTTTCCGCTGCAGTACATCGTCGCCTTGACGCTGTTGGCCCTGGTCGGAATCGTCGTCCAACCGCACTTCATCGCCACCGGCGGCGGTTCGGCAAAAAGTGAAAACGAAGCACGAATCGGGCTGGTGGTCGGCAACTTTCTCAAGCGTCTGTGCACCGTCGGTTGGGCGATCACGGCGTTGATCGCACTGGCCCTGTTGGCCAGTCGCCCCGAGTTGGCCGTGGATCCCGACCTGGTGTGGGGAATCGCGGCCCGCGAGATCCTGGGGCCGCTGAATCTGGGGCTGGTCGGTCTGATGCTGGCCTGTCTGATGGCCGCGATGATGAGTTCGGCCGACACGTACATGATTGTCAGTTCCGCGCTGATCACCCGCAACCTGTATGCGGCCTATGTGAATCCGTCGGCGACGGACCGCGAGAGTGTGAAGGTGGCCCGCGTGACGGGGTTGGCCATCATCGTGGGAGCGTCGATCGTGGCAATCACCATGGCAGACGTGTTCGCTCAATTTACCTTCGCGATCGAGTTGCCGATCCTGTTTGCCGCTCCGTTCTGGATCGGAATGTATTGGCGGCGTGCCAATGGCACTGCGGTGTGGATCACGATCGCGTTTTCGGCGTTGTTCTTTTTTATTCTGCCGCTGGTGATTCCAATGCTTTCACCCGAGATGCGGACCGATCCGGCATGGACGACCACGACCAACCGCATCGTCAAGTCGATCAAGCGGACGGCGACGCCGGCCGATGTGGCTCGCCATGAAGCTTGGGTCGAAGCGATGGAGCAGGCGAAGGATGATGAAACAGTGCGTCAGAAGCTCGGCGCCGAACCGCAGCGGTGCGAGGTCGGCGATCCGATCGAGGTTATCTTGATTTCCGGCGACAAATCGATTTTTTGGAGCGGCGGCGTGAAGCCGGTCGGCGAAGAGTCGCTGCAGATGATCAGCACGGTGCAAGACGGTCCCACGTCCATCTTGACTCAACGACGCACCGGTGAGTTGCAGGGTGAGGGACAATTGAAACTCGATTTCGTGCTCTATCACTACATCGGAGTCGATCTGGCGAATGTCTCCAAAGCGACGCTGGAAACCTTGCGGCTGCCGACCCGCGTCTTGTTGCCGTTCCTGGTGCTGATCGTGGCCAGCTTCCTCACGCCCCGCACGAGCGAGTCGGTGTTGGATCGCTATTACGCCAAGATGAAAACGGAAGTGGATCCCGACCCGGAAACCGATCGCCGCAACCTGGAAGAGTCGTACAGCAATCCGAAACGCTTCGAGGACCGCAGGCTATTTCCCGGCACGGACATCGAAGCGCTGCGACCGCGCAAGTCCGACGTGTATGGATTTGCCATCTCCGTCGCGGTTTGCTTCGTCGTCATCGCCCTGCTGGTCTGGCTGGCCGGCATCGGCAGTGTGGGATAGGCTTCCAGCCTATCCCACGTGACCTGCGAAGACTTCCCCAACGGCCTCGCCTCCGAACACCGTCGGTACTTCATCGCGGCCGTGATGGTTGTAGGTCAATCGGTTTGCGTCGATCCCCAACGCGTGCAGAATGGTCGCGTGAAAGTCGTGTGGGGACACGGGGCGTTCGGTCGCGACGTAACCAAGCGGGTCGGTCGCGCCGATGATCTGCCCGCCTTGAACGCCGCCGCCGGCCATCCAGATCGAGTAGCCGGCCGGAGAATGATCGCGGCCCTTGCCCCGGCCTTCCATCGTCGGCGTGCGGCCGAACTCGCCGGCCCAGACGACCAGCGTCGATTGAAGCAAGCCGCGTTGCTTGAGATCCGCCAGCAGCCCGGCGATCGGAACATCGGTCCGCGCAGCCATTTTGGAATGGTTGCCCTTGATGTTTCCGTGGGCGTCCCAGCCGCCGACGCGGACTTGCACGAACCGCACGCCGCGTTGGACCATGCGTCGGGCAAGCAGGCACGCGCGGCCGACCGTTTTGCCGTCGGGATGGTTCAAACCATACAGATCTCGCGTCTGCTGCGTTTCCTGTCCGATGTCAAACAACTCCGGCGCCGACGTCTGCATTTGAAACGCTGTTTCATAGGAATCCAATCGCGCCCGCAGTTCGCTTTGGCCTCCGGATTGATCCAAGTGCCGTTGGTTGAACCAACGAATCAATTCAAGCTGATCGCGGCGTTGTTGCTCGGACGTCTGTTCCGGCATGTTCACATGCCGAATCCCCTTCGCCGGGTCGATGATGGTGCCTTGGAACCCCGACGGCAAAAAGCCCGATCCCCATCCGGCACCTTGGGGAAACTGCATGCCGTCGGTGTGCAGGTTCATTCCGATAAACGCGGGCAGGCTTTCGTTGGCCGTTCCCAGACCATACAGCGACCAGCTGCCGATGCTGGGGCGATCGCCGGCGGCGGTGCCCGTCAGCGCGACGCATTCACCGGGCCCGTGCACCGGATTGTTGTGCTGCATCGATCGAATGACACACAAATCATCGACATGTCTCGCCGTTTTGGGCAGCAAGTCGGAAACCGGAATTCCGCTTTCGCCGTACGGTTTGAACGACCACGGCGAACCCATCAAGTTCTTCAGCCCGGCTCGTTTGATTTTGGGGATCGTTTTGGCAATGCTCTCGGGAACGTCCTTTCCCTCCAGAACACCCAGATCCGGTTTGGGGTCAAATGTGTCGACTTGGCTCGGACCGCCGGACATGAACAAGAAGATCACGCTCGATGCGGTGGCGGGGTGGTGCGTCACATTGGCTCCTTCCGCTTCGGCGTGACGCAACAGCTGCAGCGCCATCGCACCGGCGCCGAGTCCGCCGCCGTACAGGAATCGTCTTCGGTCGATCCAAGGGTTTGACGTCATGCGTCGCTCTAATTTAGGTACAAAAACTCGCTCAAGTTCAGGATGACCAGGCACAACGATTCGAGCGAATGATCGTGCAGGTATTGTGTCATCTTCTGCGCCTCCTCATCGGACGCGTCTCTGCCGAGCGTGAGTCGCAGCGCGGTCTCGGCGTATTGGTCTTCTGTGGCCATGTTGCGGACGCGATCGGCAAAACGTTGGCTGATCGTATTCATGAATTCGCTGTTGAGCAGGTACAGCGGCTGCAGCGAGACGGTCGACACGCGTCGCCGCGAACAGGTTGCCACGGCCGCAGGGCTATCGAACAGCATCAACGATTCTGCGATCCGTTCGCGTTGCTGTGGCAGGTAGACGCTGCGCCGGTAGGCCTCGTCCGCATCCTCGTCGCTTACACTCGGGCCTCCCATGGTCCTGTCCAGCCGGCCGGCGACGGACAACGCCGAGTCCCGAATCGCTTCGGATTCCAGTCGTCGCGGGGTCCAACGCCACAGGGATTGGCAATCGGGATCCGAGTCATGGTTTGGCTGTGAGAACGCCGCGGATTGTCGATAGGTGTTCGAACGGAGGATCAGACGATGGATGTGCCGCGTGCTCCAGCCGCTGGCGACCAATTCGTCGGCCAGCCAATCGAGCAGTTCGGGATGTGTCGGGGCAGTGCCCTGAGTCCCAAAATCCCCGGAGGTCGCAACCAGACCGGTGCCGAAATGCCACTGCCAAATCCGATTGACCCAGACGCGCGCGGTCAACGGGTGGTCCGGCGACGCGATCCAGTCGGCCAAGTCGGTCCGTGAAGTCGCCTCGTCAGGTGTCGGTCCGAAAACCGCCGGCCAGCCGGCGCGAACTTCCGGGCCGACCGACTTGGCATCACCGCGCAACCGCAGATAGGTTTTCATCTCCGCGACCGTTTGAAGATCACGCGGCAACGGCCAGCGCATCTCGTGGGGCGCAACGATCACTCCCGCATCGCTTCCGCTCCAGCCCCAGACTTGTGGGATTGACGCGATCGCCGAATCGAGTGCGGAAAACGCTTGGCGTTCCTGGGCATTCATTCCGCCGATCACCGACTTGGGAATCACCAAGACAGGTTCGGGCACGCCGGCACTGCGTTTCTGGGCGACCATCCGCGAGTGAACGGAGTCGAACAATTGCCAACGCGCGTCGATCCAAGATTCCGTTTCGGCGGGGGCATCGGCCAGCAACAGGTTCCCCGGTTGCCCGCGCGTAAAGAACGCTTGCAATCGGTAGTAGTCGCGAATCGTAAACGGGTCGAACTTGTGCGTGTGACACTGGGCGCATTCGAGCGTGACGCCCAAGAACGTTTTTGCCGTGGTGTTGACCACGTCCACCAGAATGTCCTGGCGTTGAATCTCTTTGTCCAGCTCATTGCCGCTGTATCGGGCGGCGGCCAGGAATCCCGTCGCCTCCAAACAACGCGATTCCTCCGGCAATTCGTCGCCGGCAAGTTGTTCACGAATGAACTGGTCGTACGGTTTGTCGTCTTGGAAACTCTGGATCACATAGTCACGGTATCGCCACGCGTGCGGCCGCGGTCGATTGTGTTGATGGCCGTTGCTCTCGGCCCACCTGGCCAGATCCAACCAGTATCGTCCCCAGCGTTCGGCATAGGCCGGTGAACACAGCAATTGATCGATCCAGCGATCGAGTGATTCGTGACTGGTCGCTTGCTCCAGCCCCGGGAACGCAGATGATGGAAGCCCCGTCAGATCCAATGCCATTCGACGTTGCAGCGTCGACCACGAGGCCGTTTCCGCCGGTGTCGTGCCCAGGTCTTGTTGTTTGCGGGCAGTGAACGCATCGACGGGTGTCCGAAACGGTCGAGCCGACGGTACCACAGGGATCTCAGGTCGACGGACGGGTTGTAGCGCCCAATGATCCGACTGCATCGCGGGAGTCGGCAGCAACTGATGGTCCCAGACGACGCCTTCATCGATCCAATCACGAAGCACGCGGATTTCGTCCGCACTCACTTGCGCGTGGTCATCCTCTGGCGGAGGCATCTGCTTTGCCGGATCGGAAGATTCGATCAACGCAATCAAATGGCTGGCATCGGCATCGCGAGGAGACAGGTGATTGAGGATCTCGTCGTAATGGTCCAATCGCAAGCCGGATTCCGGATCCTCGCCGCTGTGACACTCAAAGCAATGTCGGTGGAGAATCGGATAGGCGTCATCGGCAAAATTGACGGTTGCGGTGAGCGTCTGCACCGTCGCGGGTTTCGGCGTCGTCGGCGTGGGCGCAACCGGGGCGGGCAACCCGAAGGATTCCAGCCAGGTGGTCGCCAGCGATACCTCGGAGACCAAGATTCGATCGTCGCGTTCGGTCTTCATCCCCGTCGAAAATCCGATCCAGCCGATCGACCCAATCGCATTTTTTGCAGCGACCTCGATGGCGGGAGCCTTCGCGTCAAGGATTTCAGGATCGATCCAGACGCTCAACCGGTCATAGGGTTGTCCGCTGCCCGAACGCGATCGCGAGGCTTTGGCCAGGATCGTGTAGACGCGATCGCCTTGCAGTTCGATGTCGGCAAAGTGCTGGGACGAGGAAACGTAGCGTGCCATGAAGGCGTTTTTGTCTTCGTCGACATGCAGCCCGATGTTCGGCACACCGCCGTTGTGTCCCGCCGCGTCGCCTCCGTCCTGCTCGTCGAGCCATAAAACCAGAAACTCACCGTTTCCGTTCGAAGGCGTGTCGAGACTGGATGAATCGTAGCGCAGCTCAAAACGAACGAACAGCTGGTCGCCATCAAAGGGTGCCTCGAGCCGTCGGCGCAGCGGATTGTTTCGCCCGCCGGTCCCGCGGATTTCGAACCACTGCGCCGACCCGCCGGAACGCGACCGTGTCCAATCGCCCGACCAGCCGATCGGATCTCCCGCCATGACCGGCGTGTCATGCCAGATACAGGTGAGTAGCAATGCGATCGCGAGAAAACGCATTTTGGTGAATCAACGGTGGGCGAGTGACTGAGGGGGCCGCTAGTATAGCCCATTCCAAATCACCGCGGTCATGAATTTGGTTTGTTCCACCACCGACGCCCTTTCGGAGACTCCGATGCGAATTAACTTTCCGATGCGACTAAGGTTCTTGTCGATGATGCTGATCGCTGGCTGCGTCATCGTTTCTCAGGGCCGTCATGCGCAAGCCGGCGACTTCACGGTCGTGCAGGGCTTGCATTTCAGCGAGGCCGCGGCATCGCTGACACTGGATCTGTACCTTCCCCCAGCGTCTGCCGATCGGTCGCCCTGTGTCATCGTTATTCAAGGCGGTGGCTTTCGTCCGCAGAACGGACAGCGATTCAAACCCTTTGCCGAGCACTTGGCGAAGCACGGTTTTGCAGCCGCGTTGATCTCGTATCGCGGCAGTCCCGAGCATCGGTATCGCGACACCCTGGCCGACGTGAAAGCCTCCGTCCGATTCATCCGTAAGGTGGCCGACAAATATCAAATTGATGCCGAACGGATCGGCGCGACGGGCCGGTCGGCCGGCGGAACCCTCGCCGCGCTGCTGGCGGTCACCGGCGACGACGACGATCCCGACAGCCGTATCCGAGCCGCCGTTTGTTTCGCCGGCGTGTTCGATTTCGTATCGCGGTTTACCAAACAAGAACAGCTTCACCTCCAACCGAACTCCAAGAATAAACTCAAAACCAACGGAGAGTGGATCGGCCCCGCTTTTTCAACCGACGATCCGGAATGGTTGGCCGCTTCGGCGATCACGCATGTCGATCCGAGTGATCCGCCGATTTTGTTCCTGCACTCCCGCGATGATTCCACCGTGCCCTGGCTTCAGTCACGCGACATGCACCGCGCGATGACGGACGCCGGACTCGCCGCGGAGATCCGGGTCTATGAAACGGGAGGCCACTCGGTGTCACCGAAAGACAGGAACTCACTCGGTGACATGGTCGAGTTTTTTCGAACGCGACTTTGAACCTCACCCCAGCGGGACGCGTCAGCGACCGGCGCGTGCCTTTCGCTCTAAGGGTTTTAGCGGAACGGCGCGAGCCGTCCGGTCGCGTTTCAAAAACACCGTGAACGACCGGAGGGCTCGCGCCCTACCGCTAACAAGCACTCCCACCGTTTTAGCGGAACGGCGCGAGCCGTCCGGTCGCGCTTCAAAAACACCGTGAAAGACCGGAGGGCTCGCGCCCTACCGCTAACAAGCACTCCCACCGTTTTAGCGGAACGGCGCGAGCCGTCCGGTCGCGCTTCAAAAACACCGTGAAAGACCGGAGGGCTCGTGCCCTACCGCTAACAAAAACACCCCGCTTGGCGTCAAAGTAGGTGGCATTGGGCTGACGCCCAATGCTGCAGTGCATCTCCCGGCACGCACCCCCTCTTGCACCGTGAGACGCCGTCTCCGTGGCGGGGGCGGGATTTAAGGTACAATACTCCATTCGTCACTTGAAATCCGAACTCTCAAATTTGAGATCACCCGCTTGGGTGAATGACCATGAGGACCATCGTCGTTATCATCTTGATCCCGTTGTGGATCCTCTCACCGCTCGTCGCCAACGATGACGTCAGCGAAGGTGAGAAACTGTTTGCGTTGCATGTCAAACCGCTGATCGCCGAGAAGTGCTTGGCGTGTCACGGCGCGGAACCCGATGACATCCAAGGTGGGCTGGACCTGCGAACGCGAGAAACCTTGATCGCCGGCGGCGACTCGTTCGAGGCTGAAGTGCTGATCCCCGGCAAGGGGAACGAAAGCTACCTTTACCGGACCGCCAGCCGATCGGAGGAAGGCTATGAAATGCCTCCCAAGGAAGCCGACCAGCTGACCGAAGCTCAAGCGTGGTGGATACGTGATTGGATCGATGCCGGAGCGCCTTGGCCCGATGAGCAACGTACCGCAATGATTCAGCAGCGATACGCCGAAGGTGAGCAGGTGGCGACGTCCAAGGCGTTGTCGGAGGATTGGCAGAACCGACGTTACCAGCCTCAGAAGCTGTGGGCGTATCGGCCGCTGCAGCCCGTCTCGGTGCCCGCCGGCAAACACCCGGTCGACTGGTTCATCGACGAGAAACTGACCGCGGCAGGACTCGCGCCCGCGCCACCAGCCCCGGCCGGTGAATTGGTGCGGCGGATGAGCTTTGGTTTGACGGGGCTGCCGCCGTCACCGGAGGACGTCAAACACTTTACCCGCGAGTATGCCAAGGACCGCGAAAACGCCGTGCGGACGCTCGCGCAGCAATTGATGGCGTCGCCGCACTACGGCGAACAGTTCGGCCTGCGTTGGTTGGACGTCGTCCGTTACGCAGACACTGCCGGATTTGCAAACGACTACAGTCGCCCCAACGCCTGGCGTTACCGTGACTATGTGGTCCGCGCGTTCAACGACGACCAACCCTACGACGTGTTCATCCGACAACAGATCGCCGGAGATGAGATTGACCCCGATGATCCAGAGAATCTGATCGCGACGGGTTTCTTGCGGATGGGGCCGTGGGAACAGACCGGCATGAGTGTGTTCAAGGAAACACGTCAGCAATGGCTCGACGACATCACCGATTCGGTCGGCCAAACGTTTCTCGCACACGCCTTGCAGTGTGCCAAGTGCCACGATCATAAATTCGATCCCGTGCCGACACGCGACTACTACAGCATGATGGCGGTGTTTTCCACGACCCAGTTCGCCGAGCGCGACGCACCCTTCCTGGACGTGGAAAACAAAGCGGGTTTCGAAGCGTCCGACGATTGGGTCCAAGCCAAAGTCGACGCCTACCAGCAACAGAAAAAGGAACTCAATCAGAAAGTCGCCCAGGCACGGAAGCAGGAAACCGGCGACGCGAAGGTCGGCGACAACGGGCTGGATCCCGGCGACGAAGCCTCGTTGGCAAGAATGTCGAAGAACATCGCGCGCCACAGCTGGGAACTCGACCGCACCCGGCCGATCGCGTTTGCCGTTTACACCGGTAAGACGATCCAACGCAACAACGTCGGCAATCGGATCGAGTTGCCCGAGAACCCTTGGGGCAAGGGGCAACTCGAAACCGACGCGATCTTGGCCGGCGGCAATGTCTATTCACCGACCGACCCAGTGCAACCGGGACCACTCAGTGCCGCGGTCGCACTCGGTCAGATGCAGCCCCCTTCGTTTCCCGCCGGCAAGGGGAAACGCCGCTTGGCGTTGGCTCAGTGGATCGCCGCCGAGGACAATCCGTTGACCGCCCGCGTGATCGTCAATCGTGTCTGGTCGTGGCACTTCGGCAAAGGACTGGCCGGCAACCCGAATAACTTCGGCGGCACCGGAGCCCTGCCGACACACCCACAGTTGCTCGATCACTTGGCACGCCGGTTCATGGATCAGGGGTGGAGCATCAAGAAGCTCAATGAGCTGATCGTCACTTCCCAAGCCTATCGCCGCAGCAGCCGTCATCCGCAGCCACAACGCCAAGCCGCTCTGGATCCGAAAGGGAATCTTTACGCCTCCTTCCTGCCGCGTCGCTTGACCGCCGAAGAGATCCGCGATGCCATGCTGGTCGCCAGCGGTGAACTCAATCGCAGCGTCGGCGGGGTTCCGGCGCGACCGGACGTGAACCTGGAAGTCGCGTTCCAACCACGGCAAATCATGGGCGGGGCGGCCTCGGTTTATGAACCCGATCCGACTCCCAGGCAACGCAACCGCCGCAGCCTGTACGCCGAAAAGATCCGTGGGTTGCGGGATCCGTTCCTCGAATCCTTCAACCAGCCGGGACCGGACAAATCGTGTGAGTTGCGGGAGACGTCGACGGTCGCACCCCAGGCGTTGACGCTGCTCAATTCCGAAGAGGTCTTCGACCGATCGATCGCGTTCGCCAAACGGTTGGTCGATCAACAGCTCGACGATGAAACGACAATCGATCGTGCCTTCCAATGGGCGCTGGGACGATCGCCGACGGCTGAGGAACGTGCGCTTTGTCTCGTTCAATGGAACGACGCGATCGCTGAAGAATCGTCGCGGTCCTATCAAGCCAGAACCTGGCCAGATCGGATTGAGCGAACGGTGATGGCGGAAAAAACGGGGCAACCCTACGACTTCATCGAAACCATGCCGGCGTACACCCATTACCAACCGGACCTTCAACCCGCCGACGTCGACGCGAAAACGCGCGGACTGGCGCACGTCTGTTTGGTGATTTTTAATCTCAACGAATTTGCCTACCTGGATTGATCATGGCTGCTCACCCTCCACATCGACTGGCGATGCCGACCCGCCGCGAAGCGTTGTATGGCCTCGGCGCGGGGCTCGGTTCGGTCGCGCTGACGTCACTCTTGCAAGCCGACGAGTCGGGACAGACTCATCATCCGGCCAAGGCCAAACGCTGCATCTTTTTGATGATGGAAGGCGGGCCGTCGCATCTGGACACGTTCGACCCGAAGCCCGAACTGACCAAACAGCATCTCAAAGCGTTTACCCGCAGCGGCGAGATGGAAAGTGCAATGTCGTCGGGAAAACGCTACTTCGTCAAAAGCCCCTTCGAATTCACCAAAGCAGGCGAGTGTGGAGCAGACATTTGCACCGAGTGGAAACACTTGAGCCAAATGGTCGATGACATCTGTTTCTATCGCGGGGCGCAGGTCGAATCGGTCAATCACCCGACGGCTTGCTACCAGCTCAATACCGGCAATCAGTTCGGCGGCGATCCCGGAATCGGCGCCTGGGTGACGTACGGTCTGGGCACGATGAACGAGAACCTGCCGGGGTTTGTGGTCTTGCCGCGGTCGAGTTATCCGCAGGGCGGTGCGGGAAACTGGTCCAACGGGTTTCTGCCCGCCAGGTTTCAAGGCACGCCGCTCCGCCCCGAAGGCAGTCCGATTCTGAATTTGAACCCGCCGGCAGCGGTGTCGCCCCAGCGGCAGCGCGAGAATCTTGATCTGCTGGGGCAACTCAACCGCCAACACCTCGCCTCACGTCCCGGCCGGGGTGAGTTAGAAGCGCGAATCGCCAGCTATGAACTGGCCTACCGGATGCAGACCGAAGTCCCCGGCGTGCTGGATTTGGACGGGGAGTCCCAAGCGACGCTCGACGCCTACGGTGTGGGGGAAGCGGCGACAGACGCCTTTGCACGAAAATGTTTGTTGGCTCGGCGGTTGGTTGAAAGCGGTGTGCGTTTTGTTCAAGCCTATGCCGGCAACTGGGATAGCCACGACTACATCGAAAAAGCCCACGGGGCGTTGATCCGCTCGGTCGACAAACCGATCGCGGCGCTGTTGCGCGATCTAAAGCAACGCGACATGCTCAAGGACACATTGGTGATCTGGTGCGGCGAATTCGGACGGACACCCGACAACGGATTGCGCGGCGGGGGGCAGTCCTATGGCCGCGATCACAACGCCAAGGCGATGGCGATGTGGTTCGCCGGCGGCGGAACCAACGCCGGACACACGATCGGGGCCACCGATGAGATCGGTGCCAACGCGGTCGAGTGCGTGCATCACATTCGCGACGTGCACGTCACGCTGTTGCATCTGCTCGGCCTGGACGACAACCGGCTGACCTACTTCCACGCCGGCCGCCACAAACAACTCTCCCAATTCGGCGGCCAGCTGATCAAGGAACTGCTGGGTTAATTCAAAAAGGGGAAAGGGGTTTTATTGAAAAGGGGAAAGGGGTTTTATTTTGTCCTCGTTGGGGTTCCCGACGAATAGTATCAGCCTCCACCTGGCAGAACTCTTCATTTTTTGACCAGCAAATCTTTTGACCAATTCCCCGTCGTCCAACGGACGCACCATTTTTCTGCCCTTGTTCCGCAGAGCCTCACCAGCCGTTCAGTTCGGCGATGCGGCCGAAGATCCCGATGCCGTATTTGCCTTGACGCGTTCTGCCCTGGTCGATGTACTTCTTGATCAGCGGAAGAGCGGGCTCGCCGATCCAGTCGATGACGTTTTCGAGCATCGTTTCGTTGTTTGTCCCTTTGAACAGCAATGCATCCAGGCAGGCGAGCCCCTTGTCCGTGTGGCCGAGATTGATCAGCGTCCAGGCGGCCATCATGCGGACTTCATGGGCGTCGTCTTGTAGAGCTTGCTTCAGCTCAGCCGCGGCGGGGCGGGCGTCGTCGCCCAGCAGGTGGATTCCGACGACCGCCCACCAACGCATCGCTTCGTCAGAATCGGCCATTTGTTTGACAAACGTTTGCAACTGGTCTTTGTCCCGGGCGAGCGCCACGTCGGCGGCGTCCAGGTATTTTTCCAACGGGTACAGCGATTCGTCACGCACCATTGCGTAGAGCGTCATGTCGTTGGCCGCGGCGCGACGTTCACGCATTTTTTCGGGCATCAATCCCGAGTCACGCAGCTCCAATTGTTTTTCCCGCAGCGCCTGCTTCAGCTCGGCAATCTTTCGCTGATGCTCGGGCGCGTCGATCAAGTTGTGGACGTTGTCGAAATCGGCCTCGGTGTCATAAAACTCTTCGGAGACACGTGGACGGAAGAATCGTCCGGTGATCGCGTCGGTCTTGCCTTCGCGGTGGTGCTGTTCCCAGGCGGGGGTCAGCGGTGCTTTCCACAGATACGCCAGGTGTTGTCCGGCGGATGCGTAGGGCATGTAGTTTTTGTGATAGGCGAACCGCTCGTCTCGCATCAACCGGACGTTGTCCAACCGTTCGTCGGCGCGCTCGCGAAAACCGAGGTGATACCTCGGCGCCGATTCGGTGCCGTCGCCCAAGAAAATCGTTCCCTGAAATTGTTCTGGGATTTCGGCACCGGCCAGACTGAGCCAGGTTTTGGGCATGTCGACAAAACTGACGATCCGATCGACCGTCATGCCGGGTTTTTCTGCCGGATAAAGCTGCTTCCATTTCTCCGGAATCCTGACGACCAGCGGGCAATGCACACCGCTGGAATAAAGAAACCGTTTGCTCCGCGCCATCACGCCGCCGTGGTCGGAGTTGTAGATGACGATCGTGTCTTCGTAGAGGCCGTCATTTTTAAGCGCATCGATCGTGTCTTGAACCTTGCGATCCATGTTCTCGACCGCATCGGCGTACTTCGCGTAGTTCTTGCGGATGACGGGCAGATCCGGATGGTAGGAAAACAGCTTCATCTTTGCCGGATCGTTCTTGGTGTTTTCGACGTCGCCGTGGGCGCGACTTTCGTGGCTGTCACCGATGTTGACGACGGCAAAGAACGGCTGTCCGGGATTGCGATGTTTCCAACCGTACTGTGACTTGCCCTTGGCGCCCTTGAAGTCCCAGCACTCTTTGTCGCCACGACCACCGATGTTGTAATCCGTCTTGCCCGGGTTGGACGTGTGATAGCCGGCCTGGCGTAACAGGTCGGGATAGTATTTGATCTTATCGTGCGGGATCTCATTTCGGCTGCGCATCGGCTGGGTGCCGTTGGAGATCGCGTACATGCCGGTGATCCAGCACGATCGCGTCGGAGCGCAGACGGCGGCGTTGTCAAAGCAATGCGTGTAGCGAAATCCTTCTTTGGCCAGTTGGTCGATCGCCGGCGTCTGCGCGTTGGTGCCGCCGTAGCAGCTGACCCAGGAGATGCCGTTGTCCTCGCTGGTGATCCACAAGATGTTAGGCCGCTCCGCTGCCCCAGCGACATCGCCGACGCCCGCGATCGTCAGCAAGCAGGCGAACAAGATGGCCCAGGGTGATCTGGTGGAAAAATGATTGAGCGAATGAAAGCGAATCGAAGACAAGGCGGGGTTCCTGTGTGGGGGAGAACGGTGCGGCGTGCGGTCTTGAGAGGCCCCGCATTGTCACCGAAGCCCATTCGCCCGTCAACAAAACACGGAAGGTCTCATGCCGGCATTCCGCGTTCTCAGTCGGGCGACGTGGCCCGTCCGGAGTTCGTCGGTGCGCCGTGGCGTTTTCAACGTCGGTCGTGGCCACCGACGCGCGCCGGCATCGCCGGTTCGGCATAGAGATTGGTCCAACCGAAGCGCCGAAAGGAATCGCGGTCGATAGGACCAATCGGACAGATGGGACCCATACGTCCTATGTGTCCTATTGGTCCCATTGCACGATCGTTGCCCCGGACGGCAAGCTTCAAGCAAAACCTTCGGCGCGGCGGTTGCATCGACCGAGGCGAGTTGAATGGAATTGTTGACTGCAAGTTGTTGCGAAATCTGGGACCAGAGGGGGCGAAGTGTGCGTTCCAACGCAGAAACTGTAGCGGCGTCTCGACCGAATCGTCGGCACAACTCGGCTTCGTCCAGGTGACTGGTCGGAGGGATGTAACATCAACAGATCCGCGGCAGCTGCTCACCGATCGCGGTGACGACCACTCGTGACGCTCCGATCGCGGTCGTGGCAACGACGACTCCGGGGTGTTCGGCCACGACGCGGCCGATGATCGCTGCGTCGGATCCGTGCTTGTCGGATCGGATCGCGGTCAAGACCGCGACCGCAAATTCCGCCGGCACCATGCAGACCAATTTGCCTTCGTTGGCCACCAACAGCGGGTCGAAACCCAAAATCTCGCAGGCCGATTGGACGATCGGGTGGATCGGTACTCGGGTTTCTTCGATCACGATCCCGCACTCGCTCGATGCCGCGATTTCGGTCAAGGATGCGGCAAGCCCGCCACGGGTCGGATCGCGCAGCACGTGGACGTCGGGGCAAACCCGGAGGATCGCCGCAACCATCTCCGCCAACGGTGCCGAATCGCTTTGAATCTCCGCTTCGAACTCCAGCCCCTCGCGGACACTCATGATTGCCATCCCATGGTCTCCCAGTGTGCCGCTGAGGATCACGGCATCGCCGGGACGCGCGTTGTTGGGGGCGACGTCGATTCCGTCGGGCACGACCCCGACTCCGGCGGTGTTGATGTAACAGCCGTCACCGTGCCCTTGCTCAACGACTTTGGTATCACCGGTGATGACGGTCACCCCGGCGATGCGGGCGGCCGCGCCCATCGCGTCGGCGATGCGTTTGAGCTCGGCGATCGGAAAGCCTTCTTCGATGATGAACGCCGCACTCAAGTACAACGGTATCGCGCCGCTCATCGCCAGGTCGTTGACGGTCCCGTTGATCGCCAGATCGCCGATCGATCCGCCCGGAAAAAACAGCGGCCGAACAACGTAAGAATCCGTCGACATCGCCAGACGTTGGCCGATCGCCTGGAGACTTGTGGCCTGGAAAACGGCGGAATCACCCAGCCGATTCAGATGATCGTTTTGAAACGCCGGCAGAAAGACATGCTCGACCAATTCGCCCGACAGTTTTCCTCCCCCGCCATGGCCGAGCACGATCTTCGGGTAGTCTTGCAGCGGCACCGGACAAACCGCCCCGCCGAACTCGATCGGATGAGCAGTACTGTCATGCCTTCGTTTCTCGGGTTTGTCGTCCTCCATCAAGCTTGCTCGGCCACATTCTTGTTGGGGGCTTCCAACGGCACCAAACGGCCGTAGTTGTAGTAGGCCGCGCAGGCGCCTTCGGCGGAAACCATCGTCGCGCCGAGCGGGCTTCGTGGGGTGCATTGAGTTCCAAAGGCGGCACACTGATTCGGTTTGATCGCCCCCTTGAGCACGTCGCCGGCACGGCACAGCGACGACTCTTGCGTGCGGATGGTCGAAACATCGAACTTGGATTCCGCATCAAGTTGTCGATACGTGTCACGCAGACGCCAACCGCTCTGCGGGATCGATCCAATCCCACGCCAGTTTCGATCCGTCGTTTCGAACACTTCGTCCAGCAGCGTTTGTGCCGCCACGTTGCCTTGCTCGGACACGACACGGGGGTACGCGTTTTCGACCGAGGCGGATGCTGATTCCAACTGGGCGACGCAGCGGCGGATGCCTTCGAGCAAGTCCAGCGGTTCAAAGCCGGTGATCACGATCGGAACCTTGTAACGATCGCAAAGGGGCCGATAGTGGTCAAACCCGGTCACCGAGCAAACGTGGCCGGCGGCGAGAAATGCATTGACGCGGTTTCCCGGTGAGTTCATGATCGTTTCGATCGCCGGTGGCACCAACACGTGCGAGACCAACGCGGAGAAGTTTTCGACACGTTGATCGTGGGCCAGCTTGACGGCCATGGCATTGGCGGGCGCCGTCGTTTCGAAGCCGATCGCCAGAAACACCACTTCACGATCAGGGTTCTCGCGAGCAATCTTGACGGCATCCAGCGGGGAATAGACGACTCGCACGTCTCCGCCGTCCGCTTTGACATTGAATAAGTCACCTTCAGATCCGGGAACACGCAACATGTCACCGAAGGAACAAAAGATGACGTCGGGGCGGGATGCGATCGCCAGGGCTTTGTCGATCACGTCCAGCGGTGTCACACAGACGGGGCAGCCGGGACCATGAATCATTTCGACCAGGTTCGGCAGGATCTGGTCGATTCCGTTGCGGATGATCGAATGGGTTTGCCCGCCGCAAACTTCCATGATCGCCCAGGGCCGAGTCACCCGACGCGCAATTTCGCCGGCAAGGCGTTTGGCTTTTTCGCCATCGCGGTATTCGGTCAAGTGTTTCATGAATCAAGATGCTCCATGGCATCAAACGTTCGCAACGTCTCCTCCGCCGAGGCTTCGTCGATCTGGCTGATCGCAAACCCGGCGTGGACGATCGCGTAGTCCCCCACTTCGATGTCGGGCAGAAACGCCAAGCAGACCTCTTTGATGACGCCGCCGAAATTGACTTTGCCCATCCGCATCTGGTTTTCGTCGAAGATCGATTCCACTTTTCCGGGCACAGCCAGGCACATCAATTCACACCGTCGTTGAGGGGAGTTTATGGGGTTGGTTGTCCTTCGTACCTCATCCGCATCGCCTCGTCCAGCATAGCGGTTTTTCGATGTGGCGGCGGTTCATTAGTCGTTTCCCTTGTTCCCCGGCTCCGCCCCACGCCGTGAACGGTTTTTTTGGCATGGGGCTTGCGTCCAATGTCACGTCCTTTGGCTCTAAAGGTGTTAGCGGAACGGCGCGAGCCGTCCGATCACGCTTCAAAAATACCGTGAAAGACCGGAGGGGTCGCGCCCTACCGCTAACAAATCGTTCACGGCGTAGGGCTCCGCCTGGGAACACACCGTCCAAGAGGCTCCCGCCTCCCGGCCACCATCGGTGGGTGGCGGGAGCTACACCGGCCGTGCGTTCCAAGGCAGAGCCCTGGAACGCGTTGACGAGTTGATGTGGGATTGGCTTTCAGCCTATCCATCCAGACGCTGCCTGGCGACGACCGCTTGGCCGAGCGAAAGTCCGCCATCGTTGGGCGGAACCTGTTGGTGAACCAGTACGTTGAACCCGGATGCTTCCAGCAGCTTGGTCAGCGACGTGGTGAGCAAGGCATTTTGGAAAACACCCCCGGTCAAGCCGACGACATCGATGCCGGTTTGCTCACGCCCCAACCGGCACACGTCGCTGATCATCCCCGCGACGGCGTGATGGAATTGTGCGGCGATCTGGCGTCGGTCCACTCCGGCGATGACGTCACGGCAAATTGAACCGATCAGATCGTGAGATCGGATTTGCATCGACGTGTGGTCCGATGCTTCGGCGATCTGAAAGCGGTAGGCATTGGAATCCACCTGGCCGATCACCTCGGCTGCCAGTGCTTCCAACTCGATCGCCGCCTGCGCTTCAAAGCTGACTTCGTGGCGAATCCCGATCAGCGACGCGACCGCATCAAAGAGCCGCCCGGCGCTGCTGGTCGGAAAACAGTGTAGGTTCGATTCGAGTTGTTGACGCAACAGTCGCCGCACACCAGTTGGGCAAAACGAAACGCAGGGCAATCGCTCGTCCCACGGCAATCCATGGGCGTTCAGCAAAGCGAGCGCCGCGCGATACGGCCGCCTGATGCTCGCGTCGCCCCCAGGTAGCGGAAAGTATTTCAAGTGGGCGAACCGTTCGAAGCCCTTGCAGTTGACGGTCAAAAATTCTCCGCCCCAGATCGCCCCATCGGTTCCGTATCCGGTGCCGTCCAAACAGCACGCGAGAATGGGTTGATCGGCGTCGAGCTGATGTTCAGCGATCAACGACACCGCGTGGGCAACGTGGTGCTGAACACGGATCAGCGGCACCCGGAGAGTTTTGGCAAGGTCTTCGGCAAACTGTCCAGAGAGAGACGAGGGGTGCAAGTCGGCGGCGACGGCATCCGCGTCGATGCGGAACAGTTGCAAGTAGTGATCGACGTTCCGCTGCAGGGCACCGAGTGTCTCCAGATTGCCGACATCGCCGATGTGTTGGCTGATGTAAGCGTTCTGCCCCTGTGTGATACAGAACGTGGCTTTCATCTCCCCGCCGACCGCCACCACGCTCGGACCGTTCTGGCTGAGCTTGATCGGCATCGGGGCGAAACCACGCGAACGCCGGATCGGCAGCACGGACGCACCGAGTCGTCGGGTGACGGAGTCATCGCAAACAACGTGGATGTCCCGGTCGTGAAAGAGGAACCCGTCGACCAGCGGGCCGAGTCGCCGAACGGCTTCGTCATTCGTTCGAGCGATCGGTTCATCGGAGAGGTTGCCCGAGGTCATCAACAATGGGCAGACCGCTTCGATCAACAGATGGTGCAACGGAGAATAGGGCAGCATCACGCCGAGGCAGTGGTTTCCTGGGGCAACCGCAGCAAGCATGTCAGAGTACCCGGCGGCATCGACGTCGGGCTTTCGTTTCTGCAACAGCACGATCGGCCGCTCCTTGCTTTCCAGCAAACGTCGTTCGTCGCGGCTGATTTCCGCGAACAACTCGGCACGCTCGCTGTCGGCGACCATGATCGCAAAGGGTTTGTCGATTCGGCCTTTTCGCTGGCGAAGTTTTCGGATCGCATCGACGTTGGTCGCATCGCAAGCCAAGTGAAAGCCCCCGATGCCTTTCACGGCGACAATCCCTCCGCCGAGAACGCATGCCGCGAACGACTCGATTACACGTGATGATTCGTCATGCTTCGACGCGCGGATTGAGGCTTCGGGCGTTAATTCGTCGGAGGCAACAAACCAGATCTGCGGCCCGCACTCCGGGCAGGCGTTGGGTTGGGCGTGAAAACGTCGGTCCGATGGATCGTTGTATTCTTCGCGACACCGATCACACATTTCGAACGACTTCATCGTCGTCTGGGCACGGTCATAGGGAATGTCTTCGACGATCGTGAACCGTGGGCCACAATTGGTGCAGTTGATAAACGGGTAGCGATGGCGGCGATTGTGTGCGTCTTGCATCTCCCCCAGGCAATCCAGACAGACGGAGATGTCGGCCATCACCGCAGTGCTCGCGTGTGGCGATGTGGCGCTGTCACGGATCGTGAATCGAGATTCCTCGATCGTCGGCAAGTCAGCGGTCTCGAGCGAATCGATGGTCGCCAGGGGCGGCAATCCCTGTTCGAATCCACGTAAAAACGTTGCCAGATTGTGTCGCTCCCCTTGGGCCTCGATCGTGACGCCCTGGGAATCGTTTTGGACCCAGCCGGTCAGCCCCGCGTCGCTCGCGCGGGTCCAGACGAACGGTCGGAACCCGACCCCCTGGATGCGCCCCGTCAGGCGAATGCGGATTCGTTTCAAATGCTCGTTCACGGTGCTTTTGTTAGCGGCAGGGCGCGAGCCCTCCGGTGTTTCAATCTGAAACGGGACGGCCTACGCCGTTCCGCGAATTTCTTCCGTGCCAAAGTAGGCGGCATCCGCGGGATGCCTCGCTATCCGCGGTCGTTAAAAAACACACGGGCCGGGATCGGCACGATAAACTCTCACGTTCTCCCCTGACACCAAACCTTTTCGTTTTTCGAGGATACCATGAAATCAGCACTCAGCCTTTTGATCGTGATGGCGATCGCGACCGCATCGATCGCGAAAGAGGACGGCCAAGACGTTTACACCGAACCCGACGCGACACCGCTGTCGTACAGTTTGCAGGGCGAATACGAGGGGCAAGCCGGTGACAACGGCGACACATACGCCGCGCAGATCATCGCGCTGGGCAATGACCAGTTCCATCTGGTGGCCTACAAGGGTGGACTACCCGGCAACAACCAGAGCCACAAAGACATCTTCTTTGAAACCGACGGAACGCTCGAAGGCGACGCTGCCACGTTCCAACATGAGGATTTCACAATCTCCGTTTCCGGCGGCGAATTGCGTGTCATCAATGCCGATGGAAAGCAAGTCGCGACGCTGGAACGCATCGTCCGCAAGAGTCCGACGCTCGGCGCTAAGCCGCCCAAGGACGCTTTGGTGTTGTTTGACGGCAGCAACGGTGACGCGTTCGAAGGCGCCCAAGTCGACGATGGGTTGTTGCTGGCCGACACGTTCAGCAAAGAGAAGTTTGCGGACCACACGTTGCACCTGGAATTTCGCACGCCGTTCAAGCCCAGTGGACGTGGCCAAGGACGGGGCAACAGCGGCGTCTATGTGCAAAGCCGGTACGAAATCCAAGTCCTCGATTCGTTCGCGCTCTCAGGCAAGAGCAACGAGTGCGGCGGGATCTATCAGATCGCCGAGCCCAGGGTCAACATGTGCCTGCCGCCGCTGCAGTGGCAAACCTATGACATCGATTTCACCGCGGCACGCTATGATGCCGAGGGCAAGAAAATCGCCAACGCCCGGGTCACTGTCAAGCACAACGGGGTGGTCATTCACGACGACCTGGAACTGCCCAAGCACACGCCCGGTCGTCACCAGGAAGGCCCCGAGCCGGATGCCCTGTATCTGCAAGGCCACGGCAACCCGGTCTACTATCGCAACATCTGGGTGGTCAAGGAATAGACGTTGGCCGCCAGTTTGTAAGATCGGATTTGGAGCCGCAGTCGGTCTGCCCACCGGGTCACATTTCGATCTCAAATCCTTTGCGTCGGTCGCGGGCGATCAAACTCTGGGCCAATGGATCGCCCACGACTTGTTCCTGTTTCGGATCCCAGTGGATCGTACGGTCAAGTCGTGCGGCGATGCCTGCCAGATGGCACGTCGACAAGGCGCGGTGGTGACTGAAGACATCCGAGATCGGTTCCGTCTGGTCGCGGGCGGCTTCAAAGAAGTTGCCGAAGTGGTCTGTCAACGGCCGGTTCTTGTAAGCTTCTTCGAGTGCCCCGGCGGGCAACGGATTGGTTTTTAGATCTTCGACGGGTTTTCCGGTGATCCGTCCGCGATTGACGAACAACCGACCTTCGGTCCCTTCGAACAGAATTCCGTTGTCACGGTCATGGCGGATTTCGATTTCCTTGCCGTCGGCAAACGTTGCCGTAATCAGAAACTCTGTTGCGGTGTTGTAACGCGTGCGATCGACCGGGTAGCCGTCTTTGAATTCGACCGGGTGCTTTACCTTCACCGGATGAACGGAAATCGGTCCGGTTTCGGTCAACCCGAGCCCCCAAGTTGCGATGTCCACGTGATGGGCGCCCCAGTCAGTCAACTTGCCACCGGAATAGTCGTACCACCAGCGGAATTCGTAGTGACCGCGTGACCAACTTTTGGTTTCTCCATAGTCGCCGGCCAGATAGTGGAATTCGGATTCCGCCACCGGACCCTGCCAGAGATTCCAATCGAAGTGTTTCGGCGGTGCGACCGCGGGCAACGACGGGCTGGTCGGTGCGCCGCCAATACTGCACGTCGCCTTTTTAACTTCGCCGAGACGCCCGGCTCGGATCAGGGCGATCGCCTGGATAAACTGTCGACTGCTGCGTTGCTGCGTGCCGATTTGCACCACCCGTCCGGTGGTCTTGCAGACGTCGCTCATCAACCGGCCTTCTTCGATCGTCAGCGTCATCGGTTTCTCACAGTACACATCCTTGCCCGCCAACATCGCTTCGATGGCGATCTTGGCGTGCCAGTGCTCGGGCGTCGAGATGTGAACGATGTCGATGCGGTCGTCGTCCAAAATCGATCGATAATCGGCTGAGGCCTTGGGTTTCGTTCCCGACCAATCCTTGACGAGCTCCGATGCCATTGCAAGTCGATTCGCGTCGGCATCGCAGATCGCGACGTAGTCACCGTACTTGCGGAAATCCGGCGCCGACCCATACGGCCGGTCGATCCCGGTCGCTTTGATGCACCAGCGACTACCGGTTCCCACCGCGCCGACTCGAGGCCGCTCGTTGGCCGCAGCGAAGCCGAGGGCGCGTTGACCGCGACCGGCCAGCACCGCCGCACCGGCAAACGAAAGTGAACTGGCAAGCGCACGGCGTCGATTGAGACGAATGGGTTTCATGTTGGTGTTCTTCAAAAAAGTTCTTGAGTCAAGTGGCGTAAGCTTCCAGCTTGCGATTGAGCCGCTGCCAAGCGGCCCTTTCGCACTGGAAGGGCTCGCGCCTTGCCGCAAACAAGAAACACCCCGGTTGGTGAACGAGTCGGTGGCGTTCAGCGCAGGCCAACATTCTAGTGGTGCGTCAGCGTTCAATGTTTCGGGTTGCGTTTGTCGAGTGGAAAAGGGGGCAGGTGCGATTGGCACGAGGACCAGCGCTGGTGTGCAGGCGTTAGCCCAATACCGCTACGTTAAGCTCGACGGGGAGGCCGCTCGCGCTGGCGCGAGCCGGCTGATGTCAAACGAATATCAGCCGTTTGCCGCCAGCCTACGGGCCCCAGCTCTTTTCACCGGCACCCGTCGTTTAAAAGTTGACGCACCACTCGCCCATTCGCGCGACAAAGAGGCACACCGCGTGCAGGGAACCCCGTGACCAGGTCCGTTGCGTCCGAGAGAGACGGTTCGACCGCCGCTGGAAACGTTCTGTCCATTGCCCATGAAGACAAGGGCGCGCGTTATCGCACAAGGCGTGACGTATCCACGCGCTTCAGTCGCCTTGGGAATCGGTGTCGGTGCACATGACGCACAGCGTTGCAACGACACTTCGTCTCGGGGGTGTCGAAGTTGCCGTAACGGGCCTGCGTGACCTGATGACTTTGCGATAGATTGTCGACCCCCGGCGCGCACGTCCAAATCTGTGCGGCCCTACTTGATAAGGAGCTCTTTGATGGCCGTCCCCAAGCCAGAACTGATTCGAAACCTTTGCTTTTGTGGTCAGACCGGATCTGGCAAGACCACGCTTTGTGAACGACTTTTGTTTGCCGCCGGTGAAATCAGCCGACTCGGCACGGTCGAAGAAGGCAACACGGTCAGCGACTTCGCGGAAGAGGAACATCGATACCAGCATTCACTTGCCCCGAGCGTCGTTCATTTTGATCATGAACACCATCGCGTCAATTTGATCGACACGCCGGGCATGTCGGATTTCATCGGCCACGCCATCGCCTGTTTCCCCGCCGTCGAAACGGTGGTCATCGTGATCGATGCGGTCAAAGGGATCGAAAGTGAAACGCGGCGGCTGATGAAAGTGGCGACCGACCGAAATCTGCCGCGAATGATCCTGGTCAACAAGATCGACGCCCAGGAGGCCGATCTGGAGAAACTGACGAAGCAGATTCGATCGGTGTTCGGCAACGTCTGTCTGCCGATCAACCTTCCCAAACCCGAATTGTCGGGCGTGGTCGAAGTGTTCGAGACCGATGCACACGATGTGACCGCGTTCAGTTCGGCCGAAGCGGCCCACACCCAGATCGTCGAACAGGTGGTCGAGGTCGACGAGCAACTGACCGAGACGTATCTCGACGCCGGTGCCGACCAACTTGACCCGAACCGACTGCACGATGCCTTCGAATGCGCCCTTCGCGAGGGCCATTTGGTTCCGATCGTGTACGCCTCGGCCAAGACCGGTGCGGGGATCGAACACTTGCTCCACGTCACCGCCTCGTTGTTGCCAAGTCCCTTGGAAGGAAACCCGCGGCCCTTTGTCCAAGGCGGCCAACCGCTGAAAACGGAATTCGACGCGAGCAAGCCCACGATCGCGCATGTGTTCCAAGTCGCCACCGACAAACACGTCGGAAAGCTGGGCATCTTCCGCGTGCACCAGGGCATCGTGCGTCAGAAATCGGAGCTGTTCATCGATGACGGCCGCAAACCGCTTCGCATCAGCCACGTGATGCGTCTGCAAGGAAAAGAGCACAAGGAAACCGAGGCGATCGGACCCGGTGAGATCGGTGCGATCTCAAAAATCGATGAGATCCATTTCGACGGCGTCCTGCATGACGGGGCGACTCCCGAAGATCCGCCACTCTTGCTGCCGCTAGAATTGCCCAAACCGATGTACGGATTGGCGGTCGAACTGAAAAGCCACGCCGACGAAGCCAAATTTTCCGCCGCAATGCACAAGCTGCAGGACGAAGACCCCTGTCTGAAACTGGAGCGTGTGGCCGCGACCAAGCAGACGGTCTTGCGCGGATTGGGAGAACTGCATCTCAGAATCACGCTCGAGAAGTTGTCCAACCAGTACGGTATTGATCTGGAAACATCAGAGCCCAAGGTCGCTTACAAAGAAACGATCACGCTTCCCGCTGAGGGGCACTATCGCCACAAAAAGCAAACCGGCGGTGCGGGGCAGTTCGGCGAAGTCTACTTGCGCGTCGCGCCCCTGCCGGAAGGTCACCCCACGGGGTTTGAGTTCGAAAACAAGACCGTCGGCGGTTCGATTCCGAAACAGTTCATGTCGTCGATCGAAAAAGGAATCCGGCAAGTGCTCGACGACGGTGCCGTCGCCGGATACCCGATGACGGGCGTTCGCGTCGAAGTCTACGATGGCAAACACCACGAGGTCGACAGCAAGGAGATCGCCTTCATGACCGCGGGACGAAAGGCGTTCATCGATGCGGTCTTGAAAGCCAAACCGGTTTTGCTGGAACCGTACGGCAATGTGGAAGTCCACGTGCCCGGTCAATATCTCGGTGATGTCACCAGTGACTTGTCCGTTCGCCGCGCCCGTGTCACCGATACACAAATGCAAGAGGACAGTTGCGTGATCAAGGCCATCGCGCCGCTGAGTGAATTGCAGGCGTACTCGAACCAGTTGAAGAGCATCGCCGGCGGAGCGGGGGCATTCTCCGTGGAGCATAGCCACGAAGAACCCGCACCGCCCAACGTTCAAGACGAAGTGATCGCCGCCTATCGGCCCCGTCAAGACGACGACTGATTGGTCAAAAGATCGGGACGCTCAGGGCGCGTCACGGACCGAGGTGTGGTCGTGCACGATTCGCCAGCCTTCGTCGAATCGACGGAACACCAGGGTGAAACGACCACCGGTCGGAGTGACGTCGCGTGTCAGTTGCCAAACGCCCAGCACTTGAAAGGCGTCGTTGCCGAGACGTTGCAACTCAAGGTCCGAGAACGAGAGGTTGCCCATCGTCGTTGGGTCGGGATAACGTCGTTTGTAGCGCTGCAACGTTGCCGTCCAACCGCGGGTGACGTGACCGCCAGAACAAAACGTCAGCCCTTCGTCGTTCCAGTAGACGTCCATGAAGCGATCGATGTCGCCGGCATTCCAGGCGTCGGCTTGTTGGCCGATCAGACGACGAATCTCGGCCTCGTCGATGTCGGTTGGCTTCACGGCGTCGATCGGCTTCGCGGCGTCGATCGGCTTCGCGGCGTCGATCGGCTTCGCGGCGTCGATCGGCTTCGCGGCGTCGGCTGCGGGGCGACCGCCGTTGTCGAGCATCAGGTGGGTTTCGAATCGACCGTTGCTATCGGCCGCCGCACAACTCATCCCCGGCGTGTTGTGCTGCATCACGATTTGGCCGTCGTGGGAGACGCCGATCAGACCGCCGACCCCCGGCTGAAGTCGCTCGGTCATGATCTCCGTAATGGCGGTTTCCAGCGATCGTTTGGCATACAGCATCTGGGCGGCGATGTCATAGGCGACGGCGTTGCGGATGTATTCCTCGCCGACGCCGGTTCCCGAAACGGCGCAGGACGCATTGTCGGCGAACGTGCCCGCGCCCACGATCGGCGAATCGCCGACACGGCCGGGCAGCTTTTTCGGCGTGCCACCGGTGCTGGTTCCCGCGGCCAGGTTGCCCTCGGAATCGAGTGCGGCGCAGCCCACCGTGCCCAGGTGCGGATGCTCCGACGGATCCGGTTCCTGCGGCGTCCGCTGACGCTGGCTCAAAAAGTACTTCGGGTCGACCAGCGGCACGTTTTCAGACGCCGCGAAGGCCTCGGCGCCGCCGCCGACCAGCAACACATGTTTGGTGTCGGTCATGACCAATCGCGCCGTCGAGATCGGGTTCTTGATGGTCGTCACGCCGGCGATCGCACCACAGGCACGGTTGCGTCCGTCCATGATCGACGCATCCAGCTCCGCGTTTCCTGCTTGGGTCAGCACCGCACCCCGACCGGCGTTGAAGCTGGCGTCGTCTTCCAACGACCGGATCACCGCTTCCACCGCATCGAGGGACGAACCACCGCTGGCGAGCAGGTCGCGTCCGATGTTCAGCGCCGCCTCCAGTCCATCCAGACGCGCGTTGCGTTTTTCTTCACTCCACCTCGACGGATCTCCGCCCGCACCGCCATGGATCACAATCGCCCATTGCTTTGGTTGTGCGGTTTCGGCGTGAAGAGGAATGGCTGTCGGTAAACCGATCAACGAGCTAGCCATCGAGACAACCATCATCAGGCTGAGTGTTCGAAACATAAAAGCTACCGGGGGCGAGGACTGATGGAACCATGGCCGGATTCTAATCCATCTCGACGGACCAACCGACCCGGCCAAACTCCCTATCCTGCCAAAAAGGTGTCGGACACCTTTTTTAGATTCAAAGCTACCTATTCTTCCAAAAAGGTGTCGGACACCTTTTTGAGATCGAATCGGTATTCGACCCAGCCGCTGAGGGTTTGGCCGGGTTGGCAGATCTGCAGGTGCGCTTCACTGGCCTTGCCCGCCGCGTGCAGATTGTGCGCGTCGGTGCTGCAGGTCTGGCTTTCTACTCCGAAATACGGTCGGTCCGGCGTCCAGACCACCAGGTGCGTGAATGCTTCGGATGCAGCGATGGTGATCTTTCGGTTCACGTCGCGATAGTCGATGACGGTGGGCTGATCCGGTTTCATGCCCCAGAACACGTCATCGAACGTCGTTCCCTCAAGTGGCATGAACTCGCCGAGCGGAAAATCCAATTGGTCCTTGGGAACCAGCTCTCCCGATGGCAGCTGCTTGTCCGATTCCATCCAATGCGTCGCAGGGATTTTTAGGTGCGTGTTTTCACGCCGGCCCTGGTAAACGAAATACGGATGCAAGGCAAATCCGAAGGGCACCGCGACGGTGCCCTCGGTGTTGTCAACCTTGTATGTCCAGCGGACCGCACCCTCGCGGACCGTCACGGTCAAGTAAAGCTGATGCGGAAACGGGAACTGCGAGTGCAACGCGGTACCGGCACGGAAATCAGCCACGCAGGTGATCGCCGCATGCGTTGAATCGGAACTGGATTGGACGAATTGCCAAGCATGCCGATTGACCAGGCCGTGAATAAAATTGCCACCCGCGTTGGGCTGGAAGCGAACCGTCTTGCCGCCAAATTCGAACGCCGCATCCTTGACTCGATTCGGAGTCGGATACAAGACGGGGTTTCCGAATCCGACGCCGGGCAGCTTGTCCAGCGACTCCGGTTGTCGCAGGAATTCGACGTCATCGACGCGTATCGAGTAAGCGTTGGCGCCCGCGCCGGGAGCAAATTTGACCACCGTTGTTCCCTGCCGCAGCGTGAAAACCCGGGTTCCCGAGTCGTTGCCGATCGAGATTTCGCCGGCCACGACGTTTGACACGACAGCGCAAAAGGCGAAATAACAAAGAAGTGATCGAAGCTTCATTGCTCCGCAAGTGACCGTCTGAAACATGTTTTGCAACCTCAATGCGATGGAGTGTCAATCGGCTGATTGTGCGCGATCGAGTGGGATCGTCGCAACAAGCACGTTCGCGCGATAGTTTTCGATCTGCAGCACCGGCTGCTTGTGTTGGTCCCAGACGTCGATGTTGAAGGTCGCGTGTTTGTCGGTCGATTCGAGCGGGACGATCCGGGCCGTGACCTGCTCACCGACCACGGGTGGCGCGAACATCCGCAATCGATGAATCGAATGCGGCAGCGCGATCGCTGTTCGATCAATCGTCCATTCATGGACTCCCGCCGAAAACACGCAGGTGTCAATCAGCACACAGGGCAGCATGATACGATCGCCGCGACCAACCGAAAAGAATTCCGCCGGGTCGGCGATTCTGATCTTCGCCCACGACTCCTGTCGGGAATAATAAAAGTGTTCCAGCTGGCGATAGATCGGACCGTGATACACCGACAATTTGTGTTCTAAGTAATGGACCGGAATGTACGGGGCATCGGGAAAGTCAACCGTTTCGGCGGTGCGATCATCGGGCCGGTCCGATCGGATGATGCAGTCGGCGTGTACACGATCTTTGCGGAGCACCTGTCCTTTGCGGTTTTTGAAATCGCTGAGCAATGAACAGCGGACTCGGTCACCGGTTCGCTCGGCGCGGACACGAATTTCCTGAGGCTGGTCGGTGAAGAACCTCATCGCTTCGGCAATGCGAAAGTTTTCGATCGTTGTCACCGCTCGGCCACCGGTCAGCAGACTCGCCGCTTCGGCACAAGCTTCCGCGGCGGCGACGAAGGGCAAGATCGGTCGGCCACGCAACAGGTGCTGGCTTAGAAAGTTGTCATTGACTGGGTCGACCACGTGCGAGGTCGTGATACCGCCGCCGTTTTGATCATCCCCACATTCGATGCGGTCGATCATCGGGTAGGGGCTGAAGGAAGCGACGTAATGGTCGGTGTAGTATCGCTTGTAGCGGTCCCAGTCCGTGATCAAGACCTCCGCTTCGGGACAGCCGCGTCGCAATTCGTCGATGAAGTGTCCGACGCCTTCCTCGACGGGCATGTACTTGGCGTCGACGATTGTCTTGGCGAGTCGAGATTCCGGACGCACGGCCATGCCGACTTCATCCCACGAGGGCCAATCAAAGGCGACCGCATGCACCTCGGGACGCGTCTGGCGGAACCAGCTGACCAGTTTGCACAGCAGTTCGTTGGCCGAGCAGTAATCGGTTTGGCCGACGCCACCGAAGCGACCCGAGATGGATGCAAACGCGGCAAAGAATTTTAGGTCGTCTTGTCGTGTCAATTCCATCAGCGAGATCGCGCCGTCGACTTTCGAGGCGATGGTCCGCTGGACCGAGGAGAGCTTCTTTTTGGTAAAGCGGGTCGCCTTTTCATAGCCCGCACCGTGCACGATGCCGTCGATTGAACCGTCCGCTCGACGGATCTGGTCTAGCAAAGTTGCTAGCGCTCGATGGTCGCTGACGTCACAGGCGTGGTAGGTAACGTCCAGTCCTGACTCGTCGAAGTCCCGCAGGTTTCCGTCGATCTCCAAGGCTTTTTCCACGCGCGACCAGGCATCGATGGGCACCTGCCCCGCTTCGAGCGCCTTGCGAACGACTTCCGCACGTAATTGCTTTCGCTGGTCGGGGTTCAAGTTTCGCCAACCGTCGTCGATTTCCGGTAACGGACTCGAACCGATCAGATGCAGCTTGACGCCGAATTGCTGACCGACGGCTTTGGCGATCTTGGCGGTGACACCTCGGGCTCCGCCGGTGATCACCCAGACCCGGCCGAAATCCGGGCTGAGGGTGGGCAGTTGGTTGACGGGCAGAATCACGGGTGCGACGGCGTGACGTGTGCCGCCGCGATAAGCGATCTCTGCCGTCCGTCCGGCTGCCGCGGCGGATTCGTCGATCAATCGAGTCGCGACAAAACCCGGATCGGCATCGGCATCAAAATCGACGACGCGGGCTCGAAACGAAGTCCGCGCGGCGAAACCCATTTCGATCAACAGACCTTTGATCAGCCCTGTCGCGAATCCGCCTTCGGGCGAGGTCACCCGGTCGTCAAATCCCAACAGTCCGCCCAGGCGGACACCGCCGACGATCGTTCCCTCGCCGACGAGTTCGTTGTCGCCCAGCAGCTTCAGCCAACGCTGGCAGATCTGGTACGGAACCAACATGCCGCTCTGTCGGCGTTGTTGCCAACGCTCGTTTGAAACACCCTCAGCGGCGTTTTCATCCCATGCCGTCAACAAGAACAGGTTCGTCGGCACACCGCTCTGGCAAAAGGATTCCAGTTCGGACACCGCGGCGGCCACATCGTCCGGGCGGCGCAGTTGCAGACAACGCACGCCCGAGCCTTGCAGCGTTTGGGCAAGTGTGTCGGCAGCGGCGTTGTCACCGAGCAACACGACGCCGCCGTGGAGCGCCGTCGCCGCCTCTGCCCGGGGAGCGGGCGGAACCTCGATGCACCGCAATGCGAATCGATTGCAGACCTTGCCCTCATCATCGAACGGTGATCGACCGTCGACACCGGCGGAGCGTTGCGAAAATGCTTGCCAGGAGATCACTCGGTCGGTTGTCGATTCTGGTTTCTTTCTGGCATTCGGCCTCGCGGCAGCACGTCGAGGTTGTCGCCCGTCCGGCTGCAATCCGATCAGTTGCTTCAAATCGAGTTCGAAAAATTGATTCGCGTCCGCCCCGGTCGCGTGATTGCCCGGCGTCGCCCAGACCCGTGCGGAACGGACATCAAACAGAACGCTGACCTGGTTGTCGACTCGCCGGATGGTGTTCATGGTTGCAAAGCGGACTTCCCGGCCACGGCCTTCGTCGTACTGATCTCTCAACCATCGCTGCAGCATTGCGGTCGACGGAACCTCGTCGCCTTTCTGCCGCCACAGTGATTCGAGCCGTTGTTGGCGCAACAGCGAGTGCTTGGGTTTGTCGATCAGGGGGCGTAGCAGTTGGGCATGGTTGCTGACCAGCCGGTGGTCATTGAGTCGCTCGGATCGGAACGTTCCGCAATCGTATTCGACGTAGGCCGGATCGCTCCCGCACGAGTCTGAAATGCACATCCCCCATCCGCCGGTGGTGCGTTCGCGGCGCAGCATGTCGACGGCGTCGTCGACCGATTCGGCGGTTTCCAGCACGCGCCGGATGACGATCGAGTGAAGCAGTCCGTCAAGGGTTGCGGTGCGGCGGGGCCGGTCCAACAACATCGAACCGGTGACGACGACTCCGGCCGCATTGACGCCGTTGATCCCTAAAACGTGACCTGCGGCGGAGAACAGCAAGTGCGGCAACCCATCGGTCGGTCGCCGGACTTGGACGCAGCGCTGCATCGTGTCCCGAAGAAACAGCCCCAGCGGCATGTCTTCATTGGCTCCATGCAGCCACTGTGTCTCGCGCAGCCACTGTGTCTCGCGCAGCCACTGTGTCTCGCGTGGTTGTCCGCTCGATCGAGAGGTGGGCGATGGTCGGCCGGCGAGGATTTGCGTGCAACCGGCGCCGATCTCCGGATAGGCGTAAAGGTTGTGTTCCAGCAGCGCGTCGACGGGGACGCCCGCGGCATCGGCCATCCCACGCATTTCCTCCGACGCGGATTCGTCGACCAGCTTGTCCAACATCGATTTGGCGAGCGAAAGATCCGGCAGTGTTCTGCCAAACTTACCCGTTGCGATCTCTTTGTAGCGATCGAGAATGCGGCGTATCGCCACCGCCATGGCTCGACCGTGTGCGGCACCCATCGCGTGAGGCGAACCCTCCAAGAACAAGAGCTGAAGCCCCGCTTCGGAATTCGACGCCGTGGTCTGCACGCCACCCCCAGTGCCCGGACGCTGCCGCGAACCGGCTGATGTCGTTTCAGCATCAGCCGTTCGGTGCCAGCCTACGGGCCCATCCGGTTGCCCGACCGGAACACCGGCGGCACGCAGCGCGGCATCCAGCCGGGTCAGGGTCTCTTGGTAGTGCCGTTTCTTGTGGTCCGTCGCAATCCACAGCAATTCTTCGCCGCCGATCTGGCCGACGATCTGCTCGTGCAGCCGTGTCAGAACCGGGCTGGGGCCGATTTCTACCAGCACGTTCACGCCTTCACCGGCCAGTCGCCGGATCTGATCGGTGTACAGCACCGGCTGCACCAACTGCCGGACCAGGTTTTCGCGGATC
This sequence comes from Stieleria sedimenti, assembly GCF_025060895.1. Taxonomy (GTDB): domain Bacteria; phylum Planctomycetota; class Planctomycetia; order Pirellulales; family Pirellulaceae; genus Stieleria; species Stieleria sedimenti. The sequence continues at coordinate 40,656 of NZ_JANZKV010000020.1, forward strand.
GCGTCTGGTTCGGCGACGTAACAGTTGTCGACACTGCTCAGCAACGGAGTCCGCGGCGGGGCGATTGCCACTTGGTCGAGGCTCTGTCGAAACGCCGGTTGAATCGGCGCCATCAACGGTGTGTGATAGGGGCGCGGCACGCCGAGAATCTTGGCGTGGACCCCGGCTTCGAGCATCCGGCGTTTTAATTTCTCGATCACGCCACGACGGCCGGCGATGACAGTTTGTCGGTCGCTGTTGCAGTTGGCGACAAAGGCTTCACCCGGATAGGCGTTGCAGTGTTGTTGCGTCTCACTGCGATCCAAGTCGACCGCTAGCATCGCGCCGTCGATTTGCGTGGACTCGGTGATCAACCGACATCGATGAAACGTTGCCAGCGCCGCGTTTCGGAAATCCCAGGCGCCGGCTGCCACCAATGCCGGGAACTCTCCATAACTGTGCGCCGAGATTCGATCAGGCCTGATATCCATCGCATCGACGACTTCCATCAGGATCGAGTCGGCGACCAGCAATGAAAGTTGTGTGCGCCAAACGTCAGTGCCGAGGCGATCCGCTTGATCGACGACCAGGTCTCGATAGCTCGGGAAGTCCAAGGATTGCAAGATCGCATCGATGCGAGCGGCGGCCGCGGCGGCAACGGGATGTCCCTGGACCAGATCCGCCAGCATGGACGGGTACTGCGATCCTTGACCTGGAAACAAGAACGCCACCATCGGTCGCCGCGTTCGTTCGACACAGAAGATGCCCTGGCTTTCAAACAGGGCCGCGCGTTTGGGGTCGCAGTGGCGGGCTACAAACAGCCCCGCACGCTTGCGAAGTTCTTCATCGGATCGATAGACGATCGCCAGTCCGTGCCGGAGCGTGCCGTGGGCGACAGTGCGGTGGCGTGCGGCGACCGAATCGACTGACCCGCCCGCGGCAATCTGTTTCGCGCCGTCGATCAGACCGGACAGGGAGTCGGCTTCACCGACCCAGCTTCGATAGCGGTGATCGGGCTTGGACACAATGCGAATCGTGTTGTCGCGACCGGATGGAGACGTCGTGCTCGGGACGGGCTGCCCCCGCTCGATCACGACGTGACACGCCATGCCCCTGGCGTAGGAATTGAGGGTGGAGAAGACACGGCCGGAGGGATCGACCAACGGCAAGGCTTGGTTTACAGCAGGGAGCTCACACCACGCTTGGTTGGACAAGGCGTCGATCGGCTGATCGGCAGGCAGACCGACCGGTGATTGGAGGTGCTTCAACGACAACGACGACTTGACCAGCCCGATCATTCCCGCTGCGCTGCCGGTGTGACCGAGTTGTCCGGCCAGCGATCGCAGGTGGAGCGGTCGCTCACGCTGCACGGCGTACGCTTGAGCGATCGCGTGAAATTCGTCACGGTCTTCGTCGGCGACACCGCTGGCGGAAAGTTCGACGGCGGAGACCTGTTCGGCGGTGACCTCCGCTCCCGAAAGGGCGCGACCGATGGCCAGTCGCTGTGCGGTTTGTTGATCGTCGTGACGCGCGACACCGATCTCGCGGATCACCGACAGGATTTCGTCGCCGTCGGCTTTCGCGTCACTCAATTTCTTCAGCAACACGACCGCAACGCCTTCGGCCGGGGCCATGCCGTCTGAGTTTTGATCGAGCGACCGGACACGACCACGCGGGCTCAAACGCGATGACAAGCGGAGACATTCGAACGCATGGGGGCCGAGGTCACGCTGAGCTCCGGCAGCGATCACCATGCTGCACCCGCCCCGCAACAGGAACCCTCGGGCCGCGTTGACCGCCATGATGGACGAGTTGTCGCTGCTGTCGAGGGCAAACGCACCGCCCATCAGGTCATAGGTCTTGGTGATCCGCGAGGCCAACGAACTGTTGCTGAATCCACCGGTTTCGTCCAACAAGGCCGGCATCCGTTCGAGCAACACCTCGGCAAACGCCCGAGATGTTTCGGCGATCTGCGTCGGCGGAACGCCTTTGTCTCTCAGCACCGTTTCGATGACCTCTCGCAGCACCGGCAACCGTAGCCCGACCAGCAGCTGAGAGCTGGCCTCGCCGCCGACGAGATTTCCGACGATGACCGCGGTGTGCGCGTGGTCCAGCTTTGACTCGTATCCGGAGTCTTCGAGCGCTCGGGCGACCGTGTCCAGGATCATGAACTGAAGCGGGTCGGCGTTGGCGACCTGTTTCGGCGGAATGCGATGCCGTCGCCAATCGTATTGGTAATCCTGGATGAACCCGCCGACCCAAGATTGCCCTTCGTCTCCGTGATCCAGACGGACATCCCAGCGATCATCCGGGATGGGCACCTTGGGATCCTGACCCGTCGACAGCAGATCCCAAAACTCCGTGATCGTTCGCGCCCCGGGCGTCAGCAGCGCGGCGCCGACCACGGCGATCGACCGGTCCTCCGTGGACAGTTTGCTGGGCGAGCGAAAACGCCTTGGCATCGCGGTCGAGTGTTCTTCCAGCACGACGTGGACGTTCAATCCGCCAATGCCGAACGCGTTGACGCCTGCCCGCCGGGGTCTGCCCGGCGGCGGATCCGGCCAGGGGATCGCGGTCGTCGGTAATTGAAACGGCGCAGTCGCCCAATCCACCTTCGGGTTGGGCTGACGCAAATTGATCACCGGCGGAATCATCCGGTGCTGCATCGCCAGAACGGTTTTGATCAGTCCCGCCAGCCCGGCGGCCTCCAACGTATGGCCGATGTTGGCTTTCACGCTGCCGATCGGGATCTTGTGATCCTGTTCATTTCCGAATGATTCGTTGAACGCTTCGGCCAAGCTGTTGATCTCGGTCGAATCGCCGACCGGGGTCGACGTCGCGTGGGCTTCGACATACTGAACCGAGCTCGGGGCCACGTCGGCCGAATAGGCGCGACGGACGGCGGCGATTTGACCTTCACGTCGCGGCGCCCACAGGCTTTTGCCTTTGCCGTCGGAGGAAACACCGATTCCACGGATCACCGCGCGAATCGGATCCCTGTCGGCCAAGGCACGTTCGAGCGTTTTGACCACCGCGACGACGTAGCCTTCCGCGGCGACCAGTCCGTCCGCGTCGGCATCGAATGGGCGTGAACCGGTGCCGCTGACGGTCTGTGCTTGCGAAAACAGGATCAACGCGTCCAGCTTGCAATAGGACAGCCCGCCGATCACGGCCAAGTCGATGTCACCCATTTGTAGCGCATGGGCGCCGGCGGCCAACGCGACCAGCGAAGAACTGCACGCCGCGTTGATCGACAGACAGGGGCCGTCCAACCCGAACGCTTTGGAGATCAGCCGCGACGCTTCGGAGCTTTCCAAAAACGGTCCGCCTCCGGGACGTCGCTCGGGCAGATCCCGCCGCACCCGCGCGGCCATCTCCTCGACCAAGGCGGCTTGGTCGTGGGCGGACATTCGTGAAACATAATCGGTTTGCCGAAGACAATCCATCGCCTGGTTGGCCATCACGCCAAGTGTCAATTCGCCGATCACGTTGGAACCGCGTTGATGGCCGACGAACACGCCGCCTCGCTGAGACTTGGTGGCGTGCGGATCGAGGCCGGCGTCGCGAATCGCCTGACCGGCGACCTGACACAAATCCAAATGCGAATGGTCCGCGTTGTCGATGTCGTGGTCCGAAAGACGAAACGGTTCGATCGGCGTCGTGCGGTTGCCGACGATCCCGCCGATTTTGGAGTAGGTCTTGCCGAAGCGTCCGATTTCGGGGTCGTAGTAACGTCGTTGATCCAACCGCTCGGGAGGCAGTTCTGCGATCGCGCTGCGGCCTTCGATCATCAGCGACCAGTATTCATCCAAGCCGTCCGCGCCGGGCAAACGACAGGCCATGCCGATCACGGCAAGCGGCGTGTCAAAGTCTTGATGGTGGTTCACGTTCATGGTTCGGCTCCGCAGCGGCTGGCACGCGGCGAGTGACACGCAGCGACTGACACGCAGCGACTGACACGCAGCGACTGACACGCAGCGATGCGTGTGCGATTACACGTGTGCGGCGGCTCCCCCGTCAACGGTGATGGTTGTCGCTTGAATCAAATCGCTGATCGGGCTGGACAAAAACACGACGGCGTTGGCGACGTCGGCCGGCTCCAGCTGTCGCTTTCCCATCATGGTCTTGGCCGTTCGGGCGGCAAACATCTGTTCCGCCCCCGGGATGCGACGCGTCGAATCCGTTTCGACCAGTCCCGATTTGACCACGTTGACGTTGATGCGACGATCCCCCAGTTCCAACGCCAAGTGTCGCGTGATGCTTTCCAACGCCGCCTTCGATCCTCCGATCAATCCGTACATGGGAAGCGCCATGTGCGATCCGTGGCTGGAGATCGCGATCACCTTGCCGCGGTCCTGCGCTTTCTCCAACAGCGGTGCCGCGGCTTTGACCAGATGGATCAGCGCGAGCACGTTGGTGTTCATTGCCGCGGCAAAGTGTTTTGGGTTGGAGTCCAGCAAGTGGCGGAATCCGCCGGTCGCCGCGTTGCTGACCAGAATGTCCAGTTGTCCGATTTCTTGCTCGATGAATTCAAGCATCGATTGAACATCGTCTTCTTCGCTGACGTCGGCGCGAACGATCCAGCATCGGCGGCCCAGCGATTGAACCGCTTTGGCGGTCGCCAACGCCTCGTTCTGTGACGTGACGTAATTGACGACCACGTCACAGCCCGCCTCGGCCAACTTGATCGCCACCGAGCGACCGATCCCACGCGAGCTTCCGGTGACCAATGCGACTTTTTCGTTGAGATCAATCATGATGCGGGATGCGAAACTTGAAACTTTGAAATGAGTGACACGGATGCTCGTGCAACTGCGATGATCGCGTCATCAAGCACGTCGATTCGCACGTCTGCCAGGCATCGAGACTTGTAGTCAACGGTGCAGCCGTCGGCTGTGAATTCGATCATCCGCAGACGCCCCGGCCGAAATGATTCGCCTTCGTTGCACGCTTTAAACACCGCCTCTTTCGCAGCCCATCCCGCGGCGATCGGCCAGCGATGGTCTTGCAACAGGCGGCGTTCGGCTGATGAGAACCAGGTGGATGCAAAGCTGCCGGGCAGTTCAGTCCGATCGACCGCATCGACGCCAATCCGAGGGGCATCGCGTCGATCCACAGACAGGCGACGCTGACCTGCGACGGCAACGGTGATCGATGCACAGTGGGCGAGCGACAGATCAATCGGTTGTTGAACCCCGTTTCGAAAGACGGTGGGGCGGCACCCTCGACGCTTTGACATGCGTGAGTAAATCTGCCACTGGAGAAGTGAGTCGGTCGTTTCGGAAAACATCAGGCACAGAAGTTGTTTCATGCACCACCGTCCCCTGATCCAGTCAAGCCGCCGATTCGTCGCGCGAAAGCCGTTCAGTTCCTCGAGCTCGGGCGGCGAAAGCCACGACGGCAGCGCCGACGGCCAAGCCGGTGCGGAATCGCGTTGATACAGCCGCATGCTCACCGGTTTCCAGAATGCGTTGCAACGGCTGATCATGCGCCGATTCCTATTTGGTCACCGATGTAATCGAAGACTTCCTGCAAGGTTGGGAAATCGTCCAGCGTCAGGTTCTCGTCCGGCGTGATCTCAAAGTGCTGTCCGAGTTCGCCGAACAATTGCGCTTTCTTGATGGAATCGATCCCCAAGTCCGCTTCCATGTCGGCGTCCATCTCGACGAACTCCGGCGGGTATCCGGTTTGCTCGACGATGAAATTGACCAAGTAATCCTGCAAGTCAGTCTTCGTCCAATCGTGTTGCCCGATCGACGTGGAGGGTACAGCTTGTGATGGCGCGGACAATGCCGGTGCGGTCGCTGCAGCGGTCGCCGCCACGGTCGCCGCCACGGTCGCCGCCACGGTCGTCTGCCCGGCCGGAGGTTCCTCCGCGATCGGATCCGGCATCGGGCTCTTGCCCGCCAACAACGATTGCCATTGGGCGATCGGAACGCTTTCGGATTGGACGGCTTGCAAGTCTTGGGCCAGGGCATCAATCGTCGTGCGAATCTGTTCTTCGCTGTGCCGTGCGGTGATCATGAAACGCAACCGCGCCGCGTCGTTTTCCACCGCCGGATAGACGATCGGTTGGATATCGATGCCGCGGCTGAGCAGGCGACGTGAGAGCAGCAGCGCGGTGTGCGAATTTCCGACCATGATCGGAACGACCGGTGTGTCGCCCGCCGGACCGGTGTCCAATCCACGCTGCCTGGCCAGTTCGAGCAACAGCCGGGCGTTGCGTTGCAGTTTGGCGACCCGCTGGGGTTGTTGCCGTAACAGACGCAGCGCCGCCAAGGCGGCTCCGGCGCTGCCCGGTGAGAGAGCGACCGTGTAGATAAATCCGGGCGTGCTGTACTTGAGGTACTCGACCAGCTCGCGACTGCCGGCGACGAATCCTCCGCCGCTGCCGAGCGCCTTGCTGAGCGTTCCGACCCACAAGTCGATCTCGTTCGGATCACGATCGAAGAACTCGGGGCTGCCGCGACCCGTTGTGCCCATCGTGCCGATGGCGTGGGCGTCATCGACCAACAGAAACGCGTCGTGTCGTCGCTTGATGTCCAGAAACTTCGGCAAGTCCGGATGATCGCCGTCCATGCTGTAGGCGCCCTCGATCGCGATCAACGTGCGCCGATATTTGTGCCGTATTTGATGCAATTGACGGTCCAACGCCCCGCTGTCGTTGTGCGGAAAACTCAGCCGTTGTGCCCCCGACAGTTCGGCACCCTGGATGATGCAATTGTGGGCGAGCGAGTCGTGAATGATCAAATCGCCGGGGCCGAACAGATGCCCGATGATCGATTCGTTCGCCGCATAGCCCGACGAAAAAACGAGAGTCGCTTCGACGCCCAAGAACGTCGCCAATTCGTCTTCCAGTTCGCGGTGCAACGGTTTGCCCGCGATCAGACGGCTTGCCGAAACACTGGTGCCGTAGCGATCGATCGCGTCTTTGGCGGCGGCCGAGACGATGGGGTCTCCGGACATGCCCAAGTAGTTGGAACTGCAGAACGTGACGACGGGTTTGCCGTCGACTCGCGTGGTGTCTTGGGTGACGCATTCGTGTTCGGCGAAATACGGCATCGACAGCCCCGCCAAGTCCAACAGATCCTTGGTGCGGCTGATCCGTTTGGCGTCGGGGATCAGATCCAGTGGTCGGTCCTGTTGCTCGTCCGTTGCAACGGACGACGCATTTTCGGGGCGGTCGGGTGTTGATCGACTGCCTGGAGGGGGCGGCGGATCGGCTGCCCGCAGGCTCGCGCCATGCGACGGATCGTTTGATGAGGTCCCGCGGTTCGCAGTGGTTTTCGTGCTCGCGATTGGATCGGGTGGGGCGACCGCTGTGGTTACGGAGTCGCGATTCGATTCGACGGGAGGTGTCGATGATCCATCCGACGCGGCGAGGTAGTCGAAGAGATGCTGCAGCGTGGGGAAGTCGTCCAGCGTGAGGGATTCGTCGGGGGTGATCGAAAAATGTTCGCCCAGTTCGCCGAACATCTGAGCTTTCTTGATCGAATCGATTCCCAGATCCGCTTCCAAGTCCGCGTCCATCTCGATGAACTCTGGCGGATAGCCGGTTTGTTCGACGACAAAACGCGTCAAGAACTCTTTCAGTGCTTCGTGGGACAGACCGGCCGGCGCAGTCTCGGTTGCGGCAGTCTCTGTCGTCACAGTTTCAACCTCGTTGCCGCGAGCCGGCGCTGGAGTGATCGGCGCTGGAGTGATCGGCGGTGCGACGACGCTCTGGCGAGGGTTGCTGACGGCCACGGAAGCATGCGACGGCGATTCCGGCGCGGCGACGGACTGACGCATCGCCTTGCCACGCATCAATTCCTTTCGGCGTCGCGTCGCGTCGACGATGGTGATACCGTCGACCACGCGGGAGTCGTACGAGGCGTCGGCGGTCGCCGGGGTCTGGGGTTTGCTGGGAGCATGCACTTTCGCATCTCGCTGGAGAAGGATGTGATAGGCGGTTCGACGTTCGGCGTTGTGAACGGCGGTGACGAGGCGGCCGCTGCGATCGGCCGCTTCCAGCGGACGGGGCTGGGTTGCGACATCGAACAACGGGGTGGATTCGATCAACGGCAACGCACGAGTCAGTCCGAACGTGGCCGTCGTTTTCAGTTGTTGAAGTTCCAGAGTCGACTTGATCAGCGCGACGATCGCCGAGGCGGCTCCGAGGTGACCAGTTTGTGTCATCAGACAATCGAGGGAAATGGGACGTTGCCGGGCGAGCTCGGCGTAGGCGTGGTAGATCCCATCCAATTCCTCTGCGGTTCGCCGTTGGCAGGCAACCGAAGTGGTTTCGATCCGTGTGACGTCGCCTGCTGCGAGCGGTTGGTCTTGGCGCGTTGTTCGCCGCAGCGCGTCGTCGACCGCGCATTCGGACGCGTCGGACTGGCTGTCCGCGGTCGCGGCCCCCACCCCCTGAATGACACCCAAAATCACGCGTTTTTGTCGTTTCGCGTCGGCTAGCCGCATCAACAGCAGCGCCCCACAGCCCTCCGCCGGCACCACCCCTCCGGCCGCGGCGTCCAGCGGCGACTTGGGCGTCCCCTTCGCGAGCAGGCCGGTCAACCCCAGCCGCTCCAAAAAGGTTGCACTGAGGTCTTCCTGGCCGCCGACGCAGACCATCATGTCGCAGGCACCTGTGGCGAGTTGATCGACGCAGCACATCAGTGCCGCCGCTGACGAACAATTACCGGCGTCGACGGCGACGCCACCGCCCATCAGGTCGAACGATTTGGTGATTCGCGACGCCAGACTGCTGCTGGTAAAGCTGCCGGTTTCGTCCAGCAGCGCCGGCATCGCCTGGATCAGCGATTCGGCATACTGCCGGCTGATCGCTTCACACTGCCGGGGATCGCACCCGAGCCGGCCGAGCAGACGGGTCAGGCGCCGTTGGAATTCGGGCAATCGCAATCCCATCAGCAACTGGGTCGCGAACTCGCCGCCGAACGGCGAACCGACCACCACGCCGATGCGATCGGTCACGTCACGGTCTAATCCGGCTTCACTGAATGCCTGGTCGACCGCATCCAAGATCATGAACTGCAGCGGATTGGCATTGGCGATCTGCTTGGGCGGAATCTTGTGCTTGCGCCAATCGTATTGAAATCCACGCACGACCCCCGCCAGGTTGTTGAGGCAGTGCCAATGTCTCGGGCCGGAGGGATCGAGGTAGATGTCGGGATGGAGGCGATGTTCCGGAATCGGCCCCTTGGGATCGTCACCACTGACCAACAACTTGGCAAACGCGTCGACGTTCAACGCGCCTGGCAACACGCTGCCTCTTCCGAGAACGGCGATGGCGTCGCCGGAGGATGGTCTGGCGCCGTAGACGTAGTCGATGGGTTGCCGACGGTCGGTCACTTGCGTTGTGTTCACACCGGCATGCATCGCCGTCCGGGCTCCGTCGCCGACGAACTCTTCGAGTACCACGTGGACATTTAGGCCACCGATACCGAACGCGTTGACGGCCGCGCGACGCGGCATGCCGTCGGAGGGCTCGGGCCAGTGCTCGGCTTGCATCGGCACGTAAAAGGGCAGCGATCCCCAGTCGATCGACTTGTTCAACTGCCTGACGTTGACCGCCGGGGCGATCGTCTGGTGACGCATGCAGAGCACGGCTTTGATCAGCCCCGCCAGACCAGCGGTCTCCAGCGTGTGACCGATATTCGCTTTGACGCTGCCGATCGGAATCCGACGGTCGGTGGGAAGTCTCAGCGCCTCGGCCAACGCCGTGACTTCCGTGGCATCACCGAGCTGCGTGGATGTGGCGTGCGCCTCGATGTATTGCAGATTTCCGATCTGTAGGTCATCTCCATAGGCCCGGCGGATGGCGACGATCTGGCCTTCCTTGCGCGGCGCCCACAGGCTTTTTCCTTTACCATCGGAGGAGACCCCGATGCCACGAATGACAGCGTGAATCCTGTCGCCGTCGCGGACCGCTTGCTCAAGCGTTTTGAGAATCACGACGGCGTAGCCTTCGCCGACGACCAGACCGTCGGCATCTTCGTCGAACGGGCGCGACATCACGCTGCTCAGCGACTGAGCCTGGGAGAACATCACCAGGGTTTCGAAGTGACAGACCGACGCGCCGCCGACCATCGCCATCTCGATGCGACCTTGCTGCAATGCCAACACCGCTTGGTGGAGGGCGCTCAGCGACGAGGCACAAGCGGAATTGAACGTCATGCAGGGTCCGCCCATCGCAAAGGTGTCCGCCAACATCGCGGAGGCCGCATGTGGCCCCAAGGCGGGACGCCCCTGTTCGTCTCGATGCGGCATGTCTCGGCGCACTTCCGTGACCAATTCGTCAATCACCCGCCCATGATCGAGGTTCAGCTCGCGAAACGATTCCACGTTGCCGATCAGCCGAGCCGACTGTGCGATGCAAGTTCCATAAGCCAGATCGCCCGCCAAGCCGCTACTTCGGGAGTGTCCCAGGTAAACGCCGCCGCAGCGCCGCTCGGACGGACAAAGCTCGACTCCGGCGTCCTCCAAGGCCTCGGCGGCCACATCACACAACGTCCGGTAGGGCACCTCGGGACAGGCATGAACCGACGTGGGAAGATTGTCGTAATGCTTGCCCCGAACGTCCGGGTTGACCAGGCATCCGATGTCGCAGTAGGAGCGATTGGGGATTCCCCGTCGCGGATCAAAGTACAGTGAGCGGTCGAAGCGAGCTTCCGGAAGCGGTTGGGCGGTCGCGACGCCATCGCGAATCACCCTCCAATAGCCGTCCAGATCATCGGCTCCGGGCAGGCGACACGCCATGCCGACCAACGCGATTTGCTTGATTGGCGACGACGTCTGCATGGGCTTTCGGTGTGTCTGCGAGCGAACTTGGCCTCCATGTTAATGGGGGGGCAGAACGCGTCAATGAAAATTCCTGGCATCGCGCCGATGGGTCACAGTCCGCTCGCGGTCGAGTCTGCGACGCTAAAATCACGGCCGCAATCGCTGATGTGCAGGCTAAAGCCCAATACCGCTAAGTTAACATGAATGAGGGGGCCCGGACGCTGGCGCGAACCGGCTGATGTCAAACGAATATCAGCCGTTTGGCGCGAGCCTACGGGCCCTCATCTGAAGA
>NZ_JANZKV010000200.1 GCF_025060895.1 Stieleria sedimenti
TGCTGCTGTCCAGATTGCTGTTGTCCAGATTGCTGTTGTCCAGATTGCTGTTGTCCAGATTGCTGTTGTCCAGATTGCTGTTGTCCAGATTGCTGTTGTCCAGATTGCTGTTGTCCGGATTGCTGTTGTCCGGATTGCTGTTGTCCTGGTTTCTCGCCGTCTGACTTTCCACCGGGACGGTTTTGATTGTCGCCGGCTCCTTTCTGATCTTTCTGTCCCGGGACGCGATCGCGATTCGTTTCTGCATCGGATGGGTTCTCCGATTTTTCCGCGGCTTCTTTCCCCCAGCCGGCGCTGCTGGCGGTTTTGGGATCGGTTTTCAAGAATTTCGGCAGTTCAAAATTGGCGATCGCCGCGCCCGGCAGGGGGGCCAGGAACGCCAGCATCAACAGTGCCGCGATCAAGGTGACACCGCCGGCGAGCCAGGCAACCGTGACATCGCCGGGCATGTCCACGTCGCGTTGCCGCAGGTAGCGACGGAGGTTTAGAAAGCTGGTGGTCACCAACAGCGAAAGACTTGAGAACAGATACAGTCCCAGCATCAACTGTGCACGCGCCCAGACTTGCGGACTGTTTTGCAGCATGAACTGACCGATCCCGAACAGGGGCAGCGCCGCCAGCGCGAGCAGGAACACGGTGCGTCCGGGTTGGTGCGATTTCCGACGCCGTTTTTCTTGCTCCGAAACAGGTGCCTGCTCGTCATGGTTGTCCGTGGCGATTCGACGCGACAATCCACTCGCTTCGTCCAATCCTCGATCAATCAGCCCTTCGCCGCTGGCGTCGACCGATTCATCGATCACGGTGCAGTCGTGGACGATGCGGTCGGCGAGGTAACCGATTAGGATGACCAGCCCGATAGAAAAGAACATCGACCCGACAAATCCGGTCATCACAAACACCATGGCCGCGCCCAGGGCCATCGCGTAGCCCGCCGAGTAGGCTCGGCTCTCTTCGATGACCATTCGGGCCAGCGCGACCGAGCCCATGGTGTACATCAGGATCAGATAAAAAACACGATCGGAGAAGTTGCCGTCGTAGAGCAGCGAGACGAAGAAGTTTGCCAGGCTGCTGATCATCAAAAAGATCAGGACCGGTCCGACTCCGATGGCGGCATAGTCTGCGGGTTGGGGGCGACTGGCCAAGTGACTGAAACTCTGTGAATAGCTGGACCGCGAGAGTCCTTTGTCAGAACTTAAGACTGTAGCGGGTCTTGCCAACGGTTTGTCGAGTGAGCCGACGGTGCTCGCCGCGGGCTCAGAGGAGTCAATGTAATCCTTCGAGGCCTAAGTCGTCGGCATCGAGACTCTCGCCGGGGACGCGGGCGTTACCGGGCCGCTTTGTTATCGGAGTCCTCGGGATGACTGCGTCGCCAATGTTCCATCGCCGGCCCGACCTTATTCATCGGAATCCACTTGTTGCGTGTCTTACTACTCTGAACAAGTGTTGACGGATCGATTTGTCCTTTGTCGATTCGGTTCAGCAGGTCGGCTTCAGAGATGGGGCCGATCCGCCGAGCCTTTCGGATCCAGCCGCTCGCCATATAAAACCATTGCGTTGACATCTCGATCGCTACCTTCAAAAAATGAAAAGAGTTGGGGAGAGAGCCTCTCTTGGACTTGGCAGCGTGTGTCGTTTTTCCTCCCTCTGTCCCACGTCACCATCGTCGCTTTCTCCACCGAAACTACAGTTTAACGAAGAGTTGTCGCACAGTGCGCGCCAATTAAAGGGGCAGATTGCGGCAAAGCCAACTTTTTTGCCGAATCCGGTGCGATATCGCACACAATTACCTCGGCAGACGGGGGTGGATCAACCTCCGATGGCAAGATTCTCGGCAACAACTATAGTTTAACGCGACGCCATCGCCCCCTTCGTCTAGTTTGGCCTAGGACGTCAGGCTTTCCGCCTGGAAACGCTCGTTCAAATCGAGCAGGGGGTACTGCATTTTGGGCGGCAACCGTGAAATTCGCCACATTTGGCATCCGATGGTGCAATTGCTCTCTAATTTTGTTTGACGAGCTTCGTTTAACCATAAGATAATGATGCGTCGCGGAGTGAAAGCAGACTCGCCCTCGGCTGAATGCCCATCGACTCGCGACGTTTTTTCTCTTTTCTGCCACCGTCTATTCAACTGTCTGCTCAACCGTCTGCTCAACACATAACAACGGATTCGTCATGACACGAACTGAACGTGCCACCTTCAACCCTGATCATTGTCGAGCGGTCGCAGCGTCGATTTCGCGGACCGATTTGCGTCGAAAACAGCGAGGGATCCGTGCTTTGGCACTGTTTGTCGCGTTGGCCGCCGCCGGGATCGTCGCAGCGACGGCATCGGGCCAAGCGGCCAAGTACGATGTGCTCGATGTCGAAGCCCTGATCGACGACAACTTGGCGACGGTTCAGCGGGAAGCGAGAACCTATGCGACGTCACGCGATCTGAGCGGTTTTTCGCAGAACAAATTGGCCGTTGTGCAGCGGTACTTCCAGCAATACGTACCGGCCAAGATCACGCAGCCCGACGCCACGCACCAAATCAATGACGTGATGGGCCACGTTCGCGCGGTGATGGACAGCGCGGTTCGGTCACAGACGCCCGGTGCCGGCAATGTGATGAGGTGGCTCTACGCCGGGCTCAAACCCGTCGCGATGGGCAACTACCAGCCTGCGGCGCGGATCAACGCAATTCAATTCATCGCCGGGTTGTCTCGGCCCCCGGCGCAGCGTGGTGGGGTTCCGAAACCCTATTCGTTTGTGCTGACCGATTTGAAGACGATTTACGACGATGCCAACAACCCCGACGGTGTGCGGGCGGCGGCACTGAAGGGCATCGAACGGTACGTTCGCTACTCGCCATCCAACGATCCCACCCTGCAAGGTGTCAAAGACAGTTTGACCCAGTCGATGACTCAGTTGCTTGAGTCAGATCCGCCCACCGGGCGCGACGAATTAGCACACGCGTTCTTGCAACGCTACGCGGTGAGCATTCTGACACAGATGAGCACCGACGCTTCCTTGGGCAAGCAATTCGTCAGCATTAGCACCAACGAAGACAAACCGAATCTGATCGCGCTTCACTCCGCCGCCGCAATCGCCCGCCTTCCCGGCAAGATGCCCGAAGGTGACGTGGAAACCCAAGAAGTATTGAAGCAATGGTCCAAACGTGTTTTGGCCGCTTACCAAGGCGAGCTTGCGCGTCTGGAAAAATTGGACAAAACCACGACCACTCAAGGCGTCCGTCAACCCGCCGCCCCGGATAGCTTCTTGAAGGAGACCAAAGACCCGAACGAGAAGACGGCCGCAGCCCTCGGCATGCGAGGCCAATCGATGATGGGCATGGATGACATGTACGAAATGGAGATGGAAATGGAAGGCATGGATGAGATGATGGACATGAGCATGATGGACATGGACATGGGCATGATGGGGATGGGCATGGGCATGCGTCCATTGGCTGCCAAACCACAGCCCGCCGAGATAGTCGCAAGCCGGAAAAAGCTCAATCACGTCCTGCAGCAAGTGCTGTTAGGCGTCACCGGTCAAGGGAAAGTCGTTGAAGATGTTGAATCGATCCAAGCGACCGGCGGCTTGATGGCTTCGGCGCCCGCCGACGCGCTCGCCGCGACCAAGCAATGGCTGACGTCGCTGTTTGAAGTGACCGGCCAGCTGAACGACACCACGCTGGACACCCGAAAGAAATACGTCACGGCGCTGAAGGATCAGGTCGCGACGCTGGAGGCACTTGCCGAAGGAAAGGCGGTTCAACAGCGGTCCTCGACCGAAGCCCCTGTCTTCCGTTTCGGAAATCCCCTCGATCCGGCCGCAGATGCCGAGGCACCCGCCGGTAACGCCGCACCTGCCGAAGGCGAGCCCGCTCCGGCGGCACCCCCGGCGGGAACGGTGCCGGCCGATATGGATGCGTTGCTCAATTAGTGCTTGGTCGACTTCTAAACTTAGAGTACCGCAGAAAAGGGGGCAGGTACGAATGGCACGGGCGTAAGCAGAAAGGGATTCAGCAACCGTTCGCGTATGGGATGAGGCCGGTGGATGCAAGTCCGCTGGCCGTTTTGCGTTTGATCCTTGGCGCGACCTTTTGGTTCTGGGCGACGGACTATTTGGCGGACGACCGCTGGCGGATTCTGTTCGTCCAGCCCACGGTGTTGTTCAAGTACGCCGGATTCCAGTGGGTGAATCTCTGGCCGGGCGATGGAATCTGGTGGCATTTTCAGATCGCCCGCGGCGCCGCGATCGCGTTCGCTCTGGGGTTGCTCACCCGTTTCAGCTCCGCCGTCCTAGCTGCCACGATGACGTATGTGTTGTTGGTTGAACGCCAGATCTACAACAACCACGACTACCTGCTCGCCTG
The DNA here is from genome assembly GCF_025060895.1 of Stieleria sedimenti. Taxonomy (GTDB): domain Bacteria; phylum Planctomycetota; class Planctomycetia; order Pirellulales; family Pirellulaceae; genus Stieleria; species Stieleria sedimenti. The sequence goes on from NZ_JANZKV010000200.1 coordinate 4,361, forward strand.
CACCGCGCTGCTGTGCTGTTTTTTGCCTTGCGGCCGCACACTCTCGCTGGACCGCCTGCTTTTCCGGCGGGACGCTGACGATTCCAACATGCGTCTGTGGCAGTGGTGGCTGGTTCGATTTCAACTCGGGCTGCCGTATGTGTTCGGCGGAATCGCCAAGCTCGATTCCGATTGGCTGGCCGGCCAACCGGCCGACCTGTTTGTCCATTCACGCGTTGAAACGCCGGTGATTGGAACACTGTTCCAGTTGCCCGGTGCGGCGTTCGTGATGGCCTGGGGAGGTTTGCTGTTTGATTTGTCGATTGTCCCGGCGTTGATGTGGAACAAGACACGGCCGTTCGCAGTGGTGGCGGCGTTGATGTTCCACCTGACCAACGCCACCATTTTTCAAATCGGCGTCTTTCCGTGGTTCATGTTGGCGACGCTGTATGTGTTCTTTCCGGTTTCGTTTGTTCCCCAGTTGCTGCGGCGGTTCGGGGGATTGCTGGGACGCAGCGGGGGCGGCAGCCGCGCCGAAACAGCTCAACTGGACCGTCCCGTTTCTGGGGTCCACCGCGTCGCAATCCGGCTGGCCGTTGTCTACGTCGTGATTCAGTTGCTGCTGCCGATTCGGCCTTGGGTATTGCCCGGCAATCCGAGCTGGAATGAGCGGGGCCACCGATTTGCCTGGCGGATGATGCTGCGGCACAAAGACTGTTTGCTGTGGTTTAAGATTCAAACCGACAACGACTATTTGATCGTGCCGGCCAAAATCGTGATGACACCGAACCAACTCAGCCGTGCACCGCGCGATCCTGAACTGGTCCGCCAGGCGGCGCTCAAGCTTCAATCCCTCGCCGCGTCGATGGGCCAGCCGGGATGCCAGGTATATGCCTTGCATCTCGTTTCACTCAACGGACGCCCCGCCCAACCGTTGGTCAACCCGACCGTCGACTTGACTCAAGTCGAACGGGGCTGGTTTTCGGACGATTGGGTGATGCAAGATCCGGGGCCGTTACCGCCGACGCCATGGCGGGTTCCGTTTGACCAGTGGTGGCATCAGTTCGAAATGCCGGCAACGTTCGGCGAGCTTCGCTCGATGCGGCCGAGTGAAGCCGAAGCCGAGTTCGACCGCCTGGGCGCGCAGCAGCGGACCGTTGTACGACGTCCTTTGTAGGTCGTCGTCGACAGACCGGAAGCCTATCCCACCTATTCTCCGTGCGTTTCCTGCAGCTCTTTGACGCGAATGCCTTTCCAGTGCACGATGCCTTTGGCACCCTTGTGGATCTGCAGACCGAAGAAACCTTGCGCGTAGGTTCCGTCGTCGATCCAGTGCGCGACCGGGACTCCGTTGACCCACGTTTTGATCACGTTGCCCTCGGCGGAGATCGTCAATCGGTTCCAGCCTTCGCGATCCAGGGCGGCGCGGGCTTCCTTGTGTTCGGTCAACCAGACGGGATAGAAGTAACCGCCGCAGCTTTGGCCGTAGATGCCGCCGTTCCAGAATCGGTCACCGCTGATCCCTTCCATTTCGGCTTGTGGCCCGAACACCGTCTCACCGTTTTTTCCGGGTTTGGTCTGGGCCCGGAACATGACGCCCGAGTTGCCGTCGACTTCCCATTTCATCTCGCAGGTGAAAATGAAGTCTTTGAAATCGTTCTTGTCGGTGCTCAAGTAGGTGCTCGGCGATCCGGGCACGACGGTTCCCACCAGGACGCCGTCCTTGGCTTCAAATTTGCAATTCCCGCCTTTGGGAGACCATCCTGTCAGATCGTTGCCGTTGAACAGATCGCGAAAGCCTTCGGTCAATTCCGGCTCCGGATCGGTGTTCAGCAACATGTCCTCCGGTTTGGGGGCGTTCTGCTGGCTCTTGTATTTGGCGTACCACGCTTCTTGGGCGGGATCGACGCTGCCGCCGTCGGCAAAGACGCTGATGGCAAACAGGCAGACGAGGGTCCCCTGGACGAGCGTTTGTTGAATCAAGTTTCGCGACACTTCGGTTCTCGAAAGGTGGGTGAATTGGAAATGTGCGGCTGTCGCTGCGACAGCCGCACCGGACCTACGCCAGGATAATCGATTCTCTACCGTTCTGCGGTCAAGATTTGTGGACGGTCACGACGCCAGGGAAACACGAGGTCTCCAAGTGCGATGCCTTTTCCGATAAACACGGCGTCTGCCTCCATCGGGCCTTGAATGACGCCGAACAGGAGGATGCGAACCCGGTGTTTGTCTCCCACATCCAGTGGTGGAGATACTACAAGGGGCATGTCGTCGGCAAAGCGAAAAAGGGGTTCTTCGTTTTCGATGAGCGATCGACCAAGGTGCAGTTTTTCACAGATCAAGAAAAGCTGGATGAACACATCAAGGAATTGAAACTGAATGCTCCCCTGTCCAAACGGATGACCCCGCAGGACGGATTCAATCAGGTGTTTGGTGCAATGATGAAGAACCTGTATGAGCAACAGCTAAAGGAGATCGAGCAGGGTACCGGCATTTCCAAAGATCTGAATCCCGCACAGCGTGAAGCGATGAAGAAGTCGATTGAGCAGTACCTCAAGACGCTCGAGGGTTGACACTGCTTCTCAAAACTCTGACTCAACCTTCGGGGGGACACTGTCAGGAATCCGAAATGCAGCGGGTAGCCCGTCCGGCAACGGATGAACTTGAGGATGCAGCGTATGGGCGAGGATTTCCAGACTGTCCACCAGACGCGGTCCGGGACGATTGAAATAGGCCGAACCGTCGACCACGAAGACACGACCCGATTGCACACAGCGGAGTGAACTCCAGCCCGGGGACGATTGCAGCTGCCAAACGTCTCGCAGCGTTCGCTGGACGTCGAATCCACAGCACGCGATCAGCATCACGTCAGGATTCGCCGAGACGACGCGATCCCAGTTGACGCGGACCGAACGCCCGCCCGCACCGCCGAGGATTCCCGTGCCGCCGGCCCGTTTCACCAGCTCGGGGTTCCAGTGACCCGCACTAAACGGCGGGTCAATCCATTCCAACAGCATCACGCTGGGCCGATGGCGAATCGTTTGGGAGCGTTCCTTTACCTTTTGCAGACGTTGATTCAAGCGGTTGAGGTAATCTTCGCCGCGCCCGTCACACCCGGCCGCGATGGCGACTTGGCGGATGCTGTCCAAGACGTCGGACAGGCAGGCGGGTTCCAAATGGACGACCCGTCTGTCGCCCGAAAGGGCACACAATGCTTGATTCACTTCACGTTCCGAAACCGCACAGACATCACACAACGTCTGGGTGACGATCAAGTCTGGTGCGAGTGAACGCACCAGCGGCACGTCCAGGCTGTACAGTGATCGTTGCTGCTGCATTTGATCACGCACCAACGCGTCGATTTCGCAGCTCGATGCGTCGCCCGGAATGATTGTCCGCGTCACCTTGGGCAAATCGGACACCGACGGCGGGTAGTCGCATTCGTGAGAGACGCCGACCAGCTGATCGCGCAAACCGAGCGCGCAAATGATTTCCGTGGCACTGGGGAGCAGGGAAATGATCCGCATTCGATCTCGACGGTTTGGGTGGCTGGTGTTTCCTCAGCTCGGTTGTCCCATCATCTTTCCAAGCCGACGATCGTCAACCCGGTGTGCAGGCTACAGGGACCGTCCAGCTTCAGGCGGCGGCTTTTCTGCTCGACAAACGCAAGCCGAACATGCAACGCTGACTCAGCACTAAAAAGGCCGTCGTACAAAAATCCGCTGCACGCATCAAATTCGCACCAGTGCATTGAGCACAAAGGATCCAGAAACGGAGACCAACAGCACCCAGAGGCAATAGGCGATCGTGAGTTTGGGTCCCTGTCGGATGACCCACAGTCCGACCGCCAAGATCAGGGCGGTGAGCAACATCGACAGCCACGTCAGCCCATCAAAGTGCTGCCCCATCAATCGGCCTGCAAACAGCGTGATGAAAAACGCCGGCAAGCCCACCGCCATCCCGAATAGGGCTTCCATCATGCCCGAGAGCCCCTTCCAGGACGCAATCCAAGCATATGGGCAATACAGACAAGCCAATAGCGCGGCCGTCGGCAAGCGGTAGTGCCGAAACTTCAACAAGGTCCAAACGACCCAACACCAGACGATCGCGTACACGCCACCGCTGATTGCCAACGGAAACTTCGCGACGGCCGCCAAAAGCACGGCGACGACGGCCGTGGCGATCAGTATGGTTCGAATCGTGAATCGCGTTGGTGCCGCTGGATCGTTGGCGTGTTGCGGCGATGGAGACGGCATCCAGGGAAGCGCCAAACAAAACATCGATACCGAAACGAGCATTCCGATGGCGAACTGTCCGATCAGTGGCGATGGCCGACTTTGATCGGAACCGGTCCAATCATAAAACGACGGGATGAACCATCCCACGACCAGACTGGCCGCGATCAATAGCGGAAAAAATGGGATGCGTTGCATTGCGTTGCCAATGGCCATGATGGTCTAGAGCCCACCGAGGCCGAAGCGATGCGCTGCCCCCCGTTTGTGGAACGACGCCCGTAGGTTGGACCTGGGTTGATGATCTGGCAACGATCTCTATAACGTCGCACAACGAACGACCAACGCAAGACTACCGCGGAGAATGGTTTGACATCGCTGCCTGAGAACGGAACTCTCCAACGGCGCCGCCTGCGCGGTGACTTGAGTGCCAGCATGATGGACGGTGCGGCATTTGGCGGCATGGTGGGGTTTGGCGAGACCTACATTGCCGCGTTCGCGTTGGCCATCGGTTTGGGCGAAATGGCCGCAGGGATGGTCAGTAGTTTGCCGTTGATCGCCGGGGGCCTGATGCAATTGGCGTCCCCCACCGCAATACGTCTGTTGCAGTCGCACAAACGTTGGGTCGTCATCTGCGCGTTTCTTCAAGCGTTGACGTTCGTGCCACTGGTGATTGCCGCATGGATCGGGGCGATTGATGCGGTGATGTTGATCTTGGTGGTGTCGGTCTATTGGGGAACCGGATTGGCGACCGGGCCGGCCTGGAATACCTGGATCGGCACGATTGTCCCGCGGCCGATCCGAGCCCGGTATTTTGCCAATCGCACGCGGGTTTCCCAGGGATGCGTGTTCGCCGGGTTCCTGATCGGCGGTGTCTTGCTGCAATGGTTCACGGCACTGGATTTACGGCTCGTCGCGTTCACCGTCTTGTTTGGCGTTGCGGGGGGGTGCCGTCTGGTCTCGGCCTGGATGCTGCTCAAGCAGAGCGAGCCGGTTCCGTTGCCAGCGGGGATGCGCGCGATCCCTTGGAAACGTGTCTTTCATCATTTGCGTGAGAGCAGCGGTGGAAAGTTGCTGGTCTATTTGTTTGCCATTCAGGCCGCAGTGCAGATGTCAGGGCCGTTTTTTACGCCGTTTATGTTGAACAAGCTTGAGTTTTCTTACGGAGAGTTGACCGGACTGTTTTCGATCGCATTCTTAGCGAAAGTCGTGTCCTTGTCGTTTTGGGGTCGCGTGGCCAGCCGGACCGGAGCCAAGAATTTGCTTTGGATCGGCAGTGTCGGCATTGTACCGATCAGTGCCTGTTGGGTCGTCTCGCAACACTACGCCTGGCTGGTTTTTGCTCAGGCGGCCAGCGGCGTGTTTTGGGCGTCTTATGAACTCGCCTTTTTTCTGCTGTTTTTCGAATCGATTGCGGTCGAAGAACGCACCAGTGTGCTGACGATTTACAACCTGCTCAATACAACCGCGTGGGTCATGGGAGCTCTGCTGGGCGGCGCGGTGCTATTCCATTTTGACCTGAGCTTCCACGGCTACCTGGTGCTGTTCGGGCTCTCATCGCTCGGGCGTTTGATGGCGTTGGGGCTGTTGTTGCGGGTGCCGCGGCTGATCGTGGATTCGGATGAGATGGGAGTGCGAACCGTTGCCGTCCGACCCGGTTCCGCTTCGTTGGACACCCCGGTGCTGGCCAGTTTGCCGGACCAGACCGGCGAAGAGGGCGGAACCCAAGAAAATGCAAACGTCTCAAACTAGAAGGCGGGAGCCCTGCGGCACTGTTGTTAGCGGCACGGCGCGAGCGGGCTGTCGNNGCCCGGCCGCTGACGCGTCGCGGCTCACAAAAAACGACAGCCCGCGAGCCGTCCGGTGCCCGGCGAGACCGGCGGGCTCGCGATTAATACCGCAACGTGATCACGTCATGCGTGACGCGTAAGCGAGAGACGCGGCCTGGCCCCTTGCTTTTGCGTGCGGGCTGAAATTGACAGGCCGCTCGCACCCTTCCGCTCTCATCGATGTGGCATCTATCATTCACCGACCCGCAATCTGAGTGCGGATTGAAACAGGCCATCGACAAGGGACCTTCGGTGAAAGACACCTCTGCCAACATTGACGAATTCCTGCATCTGCTTCGGGCCTTGGTCAGGGAACCGTCGGTCGTCGGCGTGGAAGATGCGTTTTTTCGTGTTCTGCGGCGCGAGCTGGAAGAGTATCCGGTCAAGGTCGATCGCTACCACGGGCTGTTGGTGGCTCAGGGCTCCGAACCGGACAGTGTTTATCTCTCGGCACACATCGACCGACACGGATTGTTGTGTACCGGCCCGAATGAGTTTCAGTATGCCGCGTTCATCGCCGGCAACCGCGGTGAACTGACCGGTGATTCGGTATCGGAACAGTTCATGGAATTGATCGCCGGGCGTTTTGAGGGCCAGCGCGTCCAGGCTCACACGCCCTACGCCGGAACCTATTGTGGTCAAGGCCAGATCATGCGTTCTTACGTCTGTCCGCGACGACATAACTTGATCTTTGAACTCGACGGACTGGAATTTTTGCAGCCCGGCTTCCCCGTTTCGTTTCTCGATCGATTGCGTGTCGATCAGAACTTTGTCTCGGCACAACTGGACAATGTGGTTTCCGTTGCAATGCTGATCGAATTGATCCGCTCGGGGTTCAAGGGCACGGCCTTGTTCACCGCGGGTGAAGAAGCCGGGCGCAGCTGGCGGTTTGCCGTGGAGTGGTTTCAACGACATGATCTTTGCACCGATCGGCTGATTGTTTTGGACACCAGCCCCTTCCCGACCTTGGACGAGGTCGGCAAGCAAGACGTCGTGCTCCGGAATCGAGACTCGATGGCGACCTTCGACGAACCGCTGACCGACAAACTGGTCGCGATCTGCGATCGTTTGAAGATTCGTCATCGCTTCAAAGATCGTTACGTCGAACTGTTGAACTTGGAGCGTGAAAAGCCACTCTCGATCGGCCGCACGGAACTGGGACGCATCATCGCCGCGACCGATGGCCTGGTCCGCGGGACGACGTTGCAACTGCCCACCACGTCTTATCACACCGCATCGGAAACGGCAGAGAAAACCAGCATCTCCGCGATGCTGCGACTGCTGCGGAACATCTGTGAGTTGCCCGATCCGCAGTAACGATTTGTCGGTGCGTCACACGGTTCGCCCCGACGCGGCAGATTCACCACGGAGTGCACGGATGGAGTGAGCGGAACGGCGCGTGCCGTCCGGTCGCGCTTCAAACACACCTGGAAAGACCGGAGGGCTCGCGCGATGCCGCTAACAAAAACACCCCGCTTGGCGTCAAAGTAGCTGGCATTGGGGCTAGGCCTACGGACACGCTGTACAATGACGTCGTCGCGGGAACTCAGATTTTCTGCGGAACTTGGCGTGCTCAACGACGTTTCATTGCAGACGTCTTCATCCGAATTGAAATCCCGTGGGGTCCAACCTGCGCAGAAAAAGGGAATGGTTATGAATCAAAGTGCAGCGATGTGGCGGCGGCGCGGAATCCTTCGTGGTGGTATGGCGTTGGGAGCCACGGCGCTGACCACGCCAGGTTTGTTCGCGGAGCTGATTCAGACGCCGCCTCAAACCGAAGGCCCGTTTTATCCTAACAAGATGCCGCTTGATACCGACAACGATCTGCTGGTGATCAATGATTCGATCACCCCGGCCGTCGGTGAGATCACACACCTGAGCGGGCGTGTTTTGGATAGCAAAGGTAATCCGCTCCGCAACGCGTTCGTCGAAATCTGGCAAGTCGACCACAATGCGGTGTACATCCACACCGGTGATAAGACGAATCGAGAGAACCAGGACACGAACTTTCAAGGGTATGGCCGGTTCCTGACCGATTCGAAAGGCCATTACTACTTTCGTACGATCAAGCCCGTCCCCTATCCGGGGCGAACCCCGCACATTCATTTTGGGATCAGCCAGGGTGGAAAGCGGGTTCTCACCACACAGTTGTACGTGAAAGGGCATCCGGGCAACGCCCGTGATCGACTGTTCCAGGGCATCGATCCCAAGTCTCGCGAAACGGTGCTGGCAGACTTCGCACCGCTCCAAGACTCAAAGCTCGGCGAGCTTGCCGTGAACTTTGACATCGTGTTGGGCGTGACGGCCAAGGAAGATGAATCCGGCAAGATGCACGGCATCGGAAAGTCTCAGTGGCAAAGCCGCCAGGGACGCGCCGACCGGAGTTAATTGAACGTCGAACGCGGCACGGCGCGAGCAAGTGATTCGAAGATGCGACACGTGCGTTAGGTTTCTTCGACACCTCTTCACTGCCTTATGGCATTCGACCGATCGGACTCTTTCCGATTCGGTGGACAATTTCGACAGCGATCTGGACAAACTCGTGAAGAACTTTTTTGGGTTTCGGTCCTTTAATGGACTGGTCCTAAATAGCTCCTTCTATCGAGGCGAAATCGCGTGAAGTTCATCCAATCATGGGGCGGTCTTTTGACCTTGCTCGTCTGCCTTTCGTGTGTCGGTGGTTGCGGTAAACCGGAGGGGGCTCCAGATGCCGGTGAACTGAGTGACTACTTGGCCGACAACCCTGAGATCGCGAACGCCGAACCGCCAGAAATTGAAGCGGAATGAGCGACTGCCCCAACCCTCTTTTCTCTTATGGAAGTGAACAAATGACACGAAAGCAATCTGGATTCACACTTGTCGAACTTTTGGTCGTGATTGCCATCATTGGCATCATGGTGGGGTTGCTGTTGCCGGCGGTCCAAGCGGCTCGTGAAGCGGCACGACGAATGAGTTGCAGCAATAATTTCAAACAAATCGGATTAGCACTGCACAATTACCATTCGGCTTACAAACAGCTTCCGATGTTGATGGGTGGCACGGATTCGGCAACCAACACCGGCAACGCAGTTCCGGTGACTAGCAACAACTCGATGCAGTTGAGCATCTTTGTCGGATTGACGTCGTTCATGGAGCAGCAGTCGCTTTGGGACCAGATTCGAAATCCGCTCGATTCCGATGGCGACCCGACGACGACCAATGACGTTTACAATTCAATGGGGCCGGTCCCCAACATGGGGCTGGGGAACCACAACACGGCGATGTACCCGCCGTGGCTGACGGAGATTCCGACGCTGCGTTGTCCGTCCGATCCGGGGGTCGGTTTTCCGGCTCAGGGGCGCACCAACTACGCCGCTTCAACGGGTGATTCGATTCATCAATCCAATGTCGGGTTGTTGAATTTCGATGCGAACAAAGGCAAGTTTGTCGCCAACAACGGTCGCGCCCAGCGCGCCCGCGAATCGCTGCGCGGCTTTTTTGTGCCACGCAAGGACATGAAGTTTCGTGACGTGCTGGATGGTTTGTCCAATACGATTGCGGCTGCGGAGATCGCGACCGATCTCGGCGATCGACAGGTGATCACCACGGCGAAATCTCAGAACGTGATCAATGTCTATGACGACCCCAGTTACTGTCAGCAGTTTGTGAATCCTGATCGACCACGGTTTTGGGATCCTGCCGCGCCCGATTTGATCACCGGGGCCGAAAACGGACGAGGGTTTAAATGGGCGATGGGCTATCCATTTTGGTCGCAGGTCACCACGATCACGCCGCCAAACCGTGAGATCTGTCTACGAAGCGGGATCAATTCGCCGGGCATCATCCCGCCCAGCAGTCGTCACCAAGGCGGCGCTCATGCCTTGCTGGGTGATGGTGCGGTGATCTTTATCACCGATTCGATCGAAGCGGGCAATCCTCACGCGCAAACGATTTACGTGAACTACCAAAGCACCAGTAGCGTTGTGCCATCGGTTCCCGGCGCTCCGAGCCCCTACGGACTTTGGGGGGCGCTCGGTACACGCGCGGCCAACGAAACCGTTGATCAACAGCTGAACCAATAGATCGTAATCCGTCAGCAGACTATCGGTTCGGGGTCTGGCCTCGAACCGTGACAACCCGATTTTCGGTAGTTCGCCGGAGTGCATCCGCAGTGACGTTTGAATGCGTTGCTGAAGGAGGATGCCGATTCATAGCCGACCAACACTGCGATGTTGCTAATTTCGAGAGCAGTTTCTCGAAGCAGGCAACAAGCTTTCTGCATGCGAATTTCAGTCAGGTACTGCAGCGGTGGTTTACCGACAAGGGTTCGAAAACGTTCTGAGAAAAGGCTTTTGGAGACGCGAACGCTTTTTGCCATCGACGGCACGGTCCAGGGGTCTCCCGGCCGATCGGTGATCGCGTTCAACACGGGGCCGACGGTCGGGTCGACGATCGCGGCGAGTCGTGTGGTAGTGAAATCCGGCGGTCGCGCATTGTCGGTGCCTTGCGTCGTCTCCAGGGTCAACGCGACGCCCAACGTCTTGTAGAACACGAGCTGTGCCAATCGTCGTACCGTCAATTCCCAACCAAGCTCACGAGACACTTCCTCGGATTGAATGATCTTTAGTAGGGGAAGGCACGAGCGGAGCTGTTCGTGCTGATGATGGTTTAGATGGATGACGTCTGGCAACCCAATTTCCAATGGGTTGAAATGCAGTTGCTGTGGTTGAAATTGTCCGTGAAGCAGGTTCACTCGCGCGGCGTCGTTTTCAGGGTCGCTGTCTTCAGGGTCGCTGTCTCTTTCATACGGTCCGGCCAGCCAATCCGCGATGGGGTGACTGGAACTCGTCGGTTGCGCGACCACTTGATGGGGCTGACTGCGGGTCAGTATGAGATGGTCTCCATCGGCCAAGCGTGTCGGAGGTTGATCATCGTCAAGCAGCTTGAGCCATGCGCTGCCGCGGGTGATGACATACATGCAAACCAGTCCAGCTGGCACGTCGAGTCCCGCATCGACATCCAATTGCATTTGTCTGGCAGTCCAGAGCGGCAGGTATAGTCGGTCCAGCAAAGCAGTGACGAGAGTGTGGCTGGGCAACATCAAATGAGGGGTCCCATGGGTGGCGCTTCAACGGATGGCAACCGGCGATCCTTCGCCGGTCCCTCTAGACACGGATCGGCGGGCGTAACTGTCACAGTGTTTCACGGATTTTTTGGTGCATTGCCAAGATCTCGCTGTTGGGCAACGGTCTGCAATGAGTGAAACAGACAAAACGTCTGTTGGTGTTGCCTGTTTTTCGCGAACGGAATTTGCACCGTCCCCGACAGCCGGCCTGTGATTGGGTACACTGTTACATCCTTCAACATGGTCGTGCCGCCGGCCACATTGGGGGCTGCGGTTTCATCAGGCCGAGCAAGACGCCCACGATGGATGACCCGCAAAGTCCTGAGCGAAGGACCTCCGAGAAGATGGAATCTCATCCATGACTAATCCTCCCACGAGTACCACAATGCGAATCAAGTTGTTGCCGCTGTTGACGATGCTGATGGTGTTTGCCATCCCCGCCGGATTTGTCCAGCCGGCGGTCGCCGAAAAACCCAATGTGATCGTGATCATGGCGGACGATCTCGGCTACGGAGATGTTTCGTGTTATGGCGCGACGTCGTTGACGACACCAAACATTGACCGGTTGAGTGCCGAAGGGCTGCGGTTTACCAGCGGCTACTGCTCAGCGTCGACGTGCACGCCGACACGCTATTCGTTGTTGACGGGCACCTACGCGTTTCGCGGTGAACGCACGGGCATTGCACCGCCCAACGCGCCGGCGATCATCAAACCGGGAACCGACACGGTGGCGTCGCTGTTGCAACGCGCCGGCTACGCCACGGCGGTGATTGGCAAATGGCACCTCGGACTCGGTGGAGAAGACGGGCCGGATTGGAATGGCCAGTTGAAACCGGGGCCGCTGGAGATCGGCTTTGACACCTGTTTTTTGCTGCCGACGACCAACGATCGTGTGCCGCAGGTTTATGTCCACGATCACCGCGTTCCCAATCTCGATCCGGCCGATCCGTTGTGGGTGGGCACCAAAAAACCCAGCCCCGATCATCCCACGGGGCTGACGCATCGCGACACGCTGAAAATGGATTGGTCGCACGGGCACAACTCGACCATCCACAACGGCATCAGCCGCATCGGTTTCTACACCGGTGGACATGCCGCCCGTTTCCGCGACGAAGACCTGGCCGACAAGTGGGTGGAAAAGTCCGTCGAATTCATCGAGCAGCATCAAGACGAACCGTTCTTTTTGTTCTTCTCGTCACATGACATTCACGTTCCACGGATGCCGCACGAACGCTTTCAAGGCAAAACATCACTCGGGTTCCGCGGCGACGCGATCATTGAACTCGACTGGTGCGTCGGCGAAGTCATGAAGACGCTGGACCGATTGAACCTGGCCGAGAAGACATTGGTCGTGTTCTGCAGTGACAACGGCCCGGTGCTGGACGACGGCTACAAGGACGGTGCGATCGAAACGATCGGCGATCACCGTGCCGCCGGTCAGTATTCGGGTGGCAAATACAGTGTCTATGAAGGCGGGACGCGAACGCCGTTCATCACGCGTTGGAAAGGTCGCATCAAACCCGGTGTCAGCGATGAAGTCGTTTGCACGATCGACTTGGCGGCAAGTCTGGCGGCGCTGACCGAACAGTCGCTTCCGAACGATTTTTTCTTGGACAGTTTCAACGTGATCGACGCGCTGCTTGGAAAAGACGGGGCACAAGGCCGCGACCATCTGGTTCAACAGGACAACGGCGCCGCAGGCACCTACGGAATGCGGGCCGGCCAATGGAAACTGCATCGCTATGGAAAAAAGACGGCCCGCAACGTGGTGGTCGAGACTCAGTTGGCCAACACCAGCGTGCCGCCATTTCAACTGTTCAATTTGGACGACGATCCCGCCGAAACGTCCAACGTGATCGAGCAGCACCCGGACGTCGCCGAACGATTGAAGAAGCAGCTAGATGATCTGATCGAGCAGGGACGCAGTCGTCCTGCCTCGTAGTGATGGTGCCTTCGTATCCCGAAAGGGATCCCAGCAATAAGCCGGCGGTCGAGCGGAGCGAACACCGCCGGGGGCGAAACGAAGCCGCGTAGTGGACCGTCTAGCGGTAAACGTCATGCGCCGGTCATCCGTCTGATTGGATCGCGGAGTCAAACCGGCGGGTTGCAGTGCGACGCTGGAAACGCCAGCCTGAGGACAGCCCCGAGTGCCCGATTTAAATGAACCCACGGATGGCAGAGCGAACCCACGGATAGAAAGCAGCCTGGGATCCGTGGGTACGCGCTGCCATCCGTGGGTGTGATCCATTGCTGTGGTACCGGAGATCGTCTGTTGGATCAGATCGATCGAGGGAAGCGGATTGCCAGACGGTCCATGGCTCCCCCCGCATGACATCTACCGATAGACGCTGACCTACGCCTGCTAAGCCCGCCACAGACGTCGTCGGATTACTCAAGCGACGAACGCCTTGGCGACGGATTACGAGCCCGCGATGCGTTCGATCTGCGCCAGCGTGCTGGCCAGAGTGGCGGTGGCGCGGGCGACTTGGACTTGCAGGGAAAGCAGTTCGCGATAGGTGGCGATCAAGTCCGTGAAGTCCGCTTTCTTGCCTTGATAGTCGGCCGTCGCGATCTGCAGGGTTTGCTCGGTGCGCGGAATCAGGCGATCGCGGAACAGTTCCAATTGCTCGATTGCAGCGTAGGCGGCAGCGACTTGGCGGCGCAGTGTGCCACGGACGCGATCACGCTCGGCATCCAAACGAAGTGCCGTGCTGCTGCGCCGGTGGGCCGCTTCGCGAATGCCTGCGTTGATCTTGTCCCGCCAGATCGGAAGTGTCACGCCGACGGTGAAATTGATGTTGTCGTGGCCATTGGCAACACCGCTCAGCACGTCCTGGTCGTCGCTGATGATGGAATAGCCCAGACCGAGTTGAAAGTCGGGATATTGCTGAAGACACGCCAAGGATTCTTTCGCGCGGTCACGTGCGATCTCGGCTGCCAGTCCCTGCAACATCGGGTTGCGTTGTTCGGCCTGGGCGACCAGCAAATCGAGTTCTGGTTTGACCTCGTCCAGGTTGAGCTGGTCTACGGTCGTGGGCATGTACTGCAACGGCTGACGAACCAACGCTCCCAGGTCGGCGCGGGCTTGTTCCTGTTGGCGACGGAGTGCGATCCGTTGATCTTCCAAGCGGTCTCCTTCGATTTCCGCACGCAGGACATCTTGTTGGCTGCCACCGGTTCGATAACGGGCTTCGGAGACGGCGATCAAGTCTTCGACTCGTTCGGAGTTCTCTTCCACAATTCGGATCAGTTCACTCGCCAGCCACAGCTCGTAATAGGCCAATCGAACCGCTTCGGTGATTTCGAGTTCGGTCCGAGCGATCTCGGCATTGGCGATCTGGATTTCGCGAATCGCGACGGCGCCGCGCGCACTCCGCTTGGCCGGCCAGGGCAGCTTTTGCGTCAGCGCGAACTGATGTCCGACACGGCCACCGGCGGTTTGCAGGGCTTGGTCGTGAATCGGCCAGAACGTGTTGCCGACCATCGGGTCTTCCAGGGCAGTCGCCTGGGGAACGCGATACCGAGCCGCGGCGACCTGTTGACGGGCGGCGGCGATCGACGGGTGGGTGGCCAAAGCGGTGGCAATCAACGAATCGAGCGTGACGACATTCGGTCCGTCTGTCGGGTCGGTAGGCTCTTCATCGTCTTGGAATGCGACCAGATGGACGTCCGCTGGCTCCAATGCGGATTCGTCGCTCGGTCGGGCGGAGAACCGCTGCGATTCGGGCGGCTGTGTTTCGATCAGTGGATGGCCGTCGAATGCGTCATCGATTTGGTCGACTTGGGTCAGCCCGCCGCGACAACCGGTCACCGCGATGAGACCGAGCAGCAGCAGGGGATGGGCCGATTTCACCTTGGAGACTCGTCTGCGTTTTTGCGGTGTGATCATGCGTTTTGTGCCCGTCGTGCACGTCGTGACGAAAGAATCGCCTTGAACTTTGTTCGGCATGCGGTGACAATGACTTGGCATCAATCACGCTTCTTTGCTGCGCACGTCCCTGATGAACCGCCGAATAATCCGTACCGTCCTTACCGTTTGCCTGGTCGTCCTCACGACGATGCAGCCGGTATCGGCGTTGGTGTTGATGGGAACCTGCTCGGGAAACGTTTGCGAGCAAAAGCAAACGTGCGGGGGGTGTGGTTGCTGTGAGGTTGCCCAACAAGAGCAGCGATGCTGCTCTTGCCCCGATCGCGGCGACGGGATGGAAGGTCGTTTGGCTGCGGGGCATGACAAACTGTCCAGCAAATCGGTCGGTCCGCCGCCGCGGGGCTGCTCGATCGATCTGAAAGCCAGCCAAGACGCGGCCGATCACCTGGCGGTCAACCGCCGATGCACGTGTCGTGTCTCGGTTCCGCCGATGGATCGCACCAGCACGTCTGATTCGGCCGTTCGTGATCTGTCGCTCCGACTTGCTTCGTTGGAATTCGTGTTGCCCGAGGACGTTTCGCCGATCGTTCACTCGCGTTCGGTCGATACCACGCCCGGCAGTCGCGCCGATTTCTCTCAACGCATACTCTGCGTCTGGCGGATTTAGCAGGTTTTGACAGGGGGCGTGCGCGCCCACTGAAACAAACCCTACTGATTTCCATTTTGATTCTGACGGACAGATTCCGTCGCCACGAGAGAGATTGATGATGCGCTATTTGATTGGTTCTACCTTGTTGTTGTTGATTCTGGTCGCTGCGATCACCGGATGCGGTGATGCGACTCCGACCGCCACCGACGCAGATGCCATTCCGTTGATTTCGGATCCGGTGGAGGCCACCGCGGTCAACTTCGCGAACACGAAGTGCCCCATCATGGGCGGCAAGCCCACCTCCGAATTGACGGCGGAGTACGAGGGCAAGACGATCGGTTTTTGCTGTGAAGGCTGCCCCGAAAAATGGGCGGCACTCGACGAGGATGTGAAAGCCGAAAAGTTCGCGAAGGTTGATGCGCAGGCCGGCCACGATCATGGCACCGACGATGACCACGCCGGTCACGACCATGCCGAAGACGCAACCGACTCGCCCCAGTAGCGGGTGATCCCCTGAGAGTCGCTGACGCCGCCGGACGTTGGACCGTCCACGTTCCGGCGCGCGTTGCGGCGACATTGATGTTCCGCTCGTTGATGGCGCGATGTCGGTTGCGCGCTATGGGTAACGCGGTGTTGATTGCCGGGGAAACCGTGTGATCTGGTTACCGGCCATGGCGCGCCGCTGCCGTGGTGTGTCAGCGGCGACACCATGTTCCGATTCACCATGTTCTGATTCATCGAAACCTCTCCTTGGTGTGACGCATGAACGACAACGAAGCGGCGCCGTCGAAACGCTCGTCTCGATGGCGGCAACGACTATCGGGTTTCAAGTGGCTCGGCAAAGCTCTGGTCCACGCAGCGGTTCTGTTGGTGGCGTTTGTCGTCGGGATAGCGTTGCTCGGTGTCGCCCAACGCGTCGGTTGGATTGGTGGTGGTGGCGAGATGGCTGCGTCAACGACTGATCCGCACGATCACGGCGGCGAAACCCTTTATTCCTGTCCGATGCACCCGCAGATCAGACAGAACCGACCGGGAAAGTGTCCGATCTGCGCGATGGACTTGGTGCCCGTTTCGAACCAGCGATCAGCGGGCACGCGCGGAACGGCGGAGGATGAAGATCGCTACATCTGTCCGATGATGTGCACGCCGCCGTCGAAAGAGCCCGGGCGTTGCCCCGTCTGTGCGATGAAATTAGTCAAGGCGACCAACGGTGGACCAAGCGACGGAGAATCGATCACCATCGAGCCGGCCGCACGTCGCTTGATAGGCATTGAAACCGCCAAAGCAAAACTCGGTCCGGTCTCGCAGACGATTCGCACCATCGGATCGATCGACTTTGACGAAAGCAAACTCGCAACCATCTCGGCCTATGTGCCCGGACGCATCGAAAAACTTTATGCCAATTACGTCGGCGTTCCCGTCGAAAGAGACGATGATCTGGCGTTGATCTACAGCCCTGAGTTGTATTCTGCGCAGGTCGAGTTTTTGACGGCCCAAGACAACGCCCCGCTGAAACGACTCGGCGGGACGTCGGACTTCGCCTCGCTCGCCCGCCAAAAACTCATCGAGCTCGGGCTGACCGAAGAACAAGTTGACGCGTTGCGTTCGCGGGGGAAGGCGGACAGCCGAATCCGCATTCGCTCGCCCATCCGAGGAACGGTGATCAACAAGTTTGCCGTGGAAGGCGACTACTTGAAGACCGGCGACAAGGTCTATCGCATTGCCGATCTGTCCACGGTCTGGCTGATGCTGGATTTGTACCCCGACGACGCGGCGAGGATTCGATTCGGCCAGGAAGTCGAAGCGGAGGTGTCGTCGATGCCGGGCGAGATCTTTACCGGCCGAGTCGCGTTCATCGATCCGACGGTGCACGAGAAAACTCGGACGGTCCGCGTGCGGGTGGAGATGCCGAATCCGGATGGCAAGTTGCGGCCCGGCGACTACGCGACGGCCCGCGTCTACGTCGCCGCCATTCGCCAGGATTTGATTTACGATCCGATGTTGGCAGGAAAATTCATCAGCCCGATGCACCCCGAAGTGATTCGCGAAACGCCAGGCGATTGTCCGATCTGCGGGATGGCCCTGATCCCGACGTCATCGCTTGGGTTCGCTGACCAACCCCTGCCCTTGCAGCAAGTGATCACGGTGCCGCGTGATGCGGTGCTGATGGCCGGTGGCAACAGCGTGGTGTATCTGGAAACCGATCCCGGACGTTTTGAAATTCGCCGTGTGACTGTGGGGCCCGTGACGGACGACGACGCCGTGATTCTAGAAGGCCTCGCGGCGGGCGAGACGGTCGCAACCCACGGCAATTTCCTGATCGACTCCCAAATGCAACTGGCCGGAAATCCCTCGCTGATGGATCCCCGTAAGGCCAAAATGTACCCGCCGGGACCGCTCGAATTGCCCGTGCAAGAAATGATCGTGTTGCCGGCGGTCGCGGGCGAACAATTCGACCAAGCTCTCGAAGCCTATTTCAACATCGGCCAAGCGTTGGCGGCCGATCAGATTCCGGATCCAGCCCTCGTCCAACAGCTCGACGAAGCCCTGGGTGAATTGTTGCGATCGCGCGACGTTCCCGGTCCCGCTCAGTCGCATCTGCAGCGGGCGCGACGAAGTGTCGACCGTCTGACCGGGTCTCTGGAACAGACTCGGCAGGGCTTCCGTCCGCTCAGTCACGCCCTACTGAAAGCCGCCAACAGCGTGCGTGGTCCTCGCACCGCCGAGTCCCTCGTCCACCTGTTCTGTCCGATGGTCCCCGGCGGAGGTGGCGATTGGATGCAATCCGGCGGCGAGCTGCGCAATCCGTATTGGGGCAGCGAGATGTTGGAGTGTGGGGAGGAGGTGAGGGACATGGGGAGTGGGGAGACAAGGAGACAGGGAGACAGGGAGGCGATCGGGGGTAAAAGAGGAGGACACGGGCGACCGCGTCGATCAAGCACCGATGATCGACCGGCATGCATTCCTCTCCCTCTCTCCCCCTCTCCTTGTCTCCTTCACTGAGAAAGTCTCCTCGTCTAACAATGGGGAAGACCGGCGCGATGCTTAACCTGCTGATCCGTTTCTGTGTCAGAGAGCCGTGGCTGGTCGTGTTGGTGGCGATCGGCAGTAGCGTCGGCGGCTGGTTCGCCTATCGAGCCGTTCCGATCGACGCCATTCCCAACGTCGGTGAAAACCAAGTCATCGTGTTGACGCCGTGGCCGGGGCGGTCGCCCAAGGACATCGAAGACCAGGTCACTTATCCGCTCAGCGTTTCTCTGTTGGCCGTGCCCGGAGCGGAGTCGGTGCGTGGAAAAAGCATGTTCGGTTACAGCTTCGTGCAAGTCACCTTCAAGGACGACGTTGATTTCTACTGGGCACGCAGCCGCGTCTCCGAGCAACTCGGGACTGCCGCCTCGCAATTGCCCGACGGGGTCGTTCCGCAACTGGGCCCCGACGCCACCGGTTTGGGGCAAATTTACTATTACACGCTGACCCCGCCGCCCGGCGGGATGGGATTGGCCGAGCTGCGAAGCCTACAGGACTTCGTCGTCAAGTACGAACTGCAATCGGTCGAGGGGGTCAGCGAAGTCGCCTCGATCGGCGGTTATGTCCGCCAATATCAGATCGATGTGGATCCCGACAAGTTGCGATTTCATAACGTCCCACTGCAAACGCTGGCGACGGCGGTGAAGGGGTCCAATCTTGACGTCGGTGCCAAAACGGTGGAATCGACGGGGATGGAGTACATCGTCCGCGGCAAAGGATTTTTGGGCAGCGAAGGCGGCCGAGGGGACGCGATCCGCGACATCGAAGAAACGGTGATCGTGCAGCGGGACGGAGTTCCGGTGCACGTCCGCGATGTCGCCAGTGTCCAACTGGGGCCCGATTTTCGGCGTGGTGCGCTCGACTACAACGGCGCCGAAGCGGTCGGTGGTGTCGTCGTGATGCGTTACGGCGAGAACCCTCGCGAAGTGATCGATCGGGTCAAAGCCAAGATTGCCAAGATCGAACCGGCATTGAAGGGCGTCAAAATCCACGGCGTTTACGATCGCAGCGGGTTGATCGACGAGACCGTGGCGACGCTGACCCAGGCGTTGCGCGACGAGATTCTGATCACCGCGGTCATCATCTTGCTCTTCCTGCTGCACGTTCGCAGCAGCGTTGTCGTGGCAATCTGTTTGCCCGCCGCGGTGCTGATGTCGTTTATTGCGATGCATTTGACGGGCGTCGGTTCGAACATCATGTCGCTCGCTGGAATCGCCATCGCGATCGGAACCATGGTCGACATGAGCATCATCGTTTCGGAGAACATCTACCAGAACTTGGCGGAATGGGAGCAGGGCGATCGGACGCGTTCCCGATCCGAGGTGCTGTATGAAGCGACCATCGAAGTCGCTCCGGCGGTGGTGACGGCCGTCACCACCACCATTGTCAGCTTTCTGCCGGTGTTTTTCTTAACCGGGCGAGACTATCGTCTGTTTTCCCCGCTGGCGTACACCAAGACCTTCGCCATCGCGATGGCCATGTTGACCGCCATCACGATGGTCCCCGCCCTCAGCCGGCTGTTGCTGAAAAGTTCCCGGTATCGCAAGCCCACGGCGCTGCTGGTCGCGCTCGCTCTGGCGATGCTTGCCGCGGCCCTGTCGCACTTTCTGTGGGGAAACGAGCTCGCTGCTCACCTCGGCTTGCAACGGTGGATGGTCACCGTTGCGATGGCACTGGCGGGATTGTTGTTGGGCTGGCAACTGATGCGAGAACGGATCCGGCCGATCGACGAGATTCCGACCAGTCGATTCGTGCGTTGGATCTATGCCGCGCGACTGCGCCAAGCGCTCCGACACAAAGCGATCGCGCTCTCCTTTCCGGCACTGTTGCTGGTCTTCGGCGTCGGTGCCTACGTCGGACTTCCGACGGTGATGCGGCCGATCGAGCGGGTCACCGCTTCTCTCGGCGTCGATTTGAATGCCGTCCCCGGCTATGTCGACGCCAAGCATCTGTTCACGGGGTTGCAAAGCGACGATTGGATCGCCCTCGATGAAGGCAGTTGGTTCTACATGCCGACGCTGTATCCGGCGGCAAGTTTTTCGCAGGCGATGCAGGTGTTGCAAACGCAAGACGTGTTGATCGGCCAGATCCCCGAAGTCAAAGATGTGCTCGGAAAGATCGGTCGGGTGGAATCGGCGCTCGACCCCGCCCCGGCCGCGATGGTTGAAACGTACGTGATGCTGAAACCCGAATCGGAGTGGCGCGACGGTGTGACCGCTCGACAGATTTGGGACGAGATCAATCGCGTCGCCACGCTACCCGGCGTCACACCCGCATCGGCTCTGCAACCGATCGAAGGCCGGGTGGTGATGTTGCAATCGGGCATCAAAGCTCCGATGGCCATCCGCATCTACGGCGACGATCTGCAGACCCTGGCGACTGCTGCGATGGCCGTTTCCGCACAACTAAAAAAGTCGCCGTACGTTAATTCCGGCACGGTCAATCCAGATATCGTGCTCGGCAAACCCTACGTCGAATTCAACGTCAATCGCGAAGCCGCGTCGCGATACGGCATGAGCGCGTCCATGGTGAACGAAGTGATCGAGACGGCGCTGGGCGGCATGAATTTGATCACAACCGTCGAAGGCCGCGAACGCTATCCCGTTCGGCTGCGCTACAACCGTGACTTGCGGGAACGGATCGATGGCCTGAGCCGTTTACCGGTGGTCACGCAAAGCGGCGCCGTCGTCCCGCTGGAGGAACTCGCCAGTCTGGAAACGACCTGGGGCCCCGGTGCGATCAACAGTGAGAACGGACGTCTGATCGCGCACGTGGCCTTCATGACCAACGGTAGCGTCGGGGATCTGGAGTCGGTCGCGGCCATTGAAGAACAGTTGCGACAGGCCCAGACGTTGCCGGAATCCAACCCTCATCGACTTGCGCTGCCCACCGGGTACTCGATCGAAGCCGTCGGCAGTTTCCGCAACCAGATCGAAGCCAATCGCCGATTGATGTGGATCATTCCCGTCGTGATGGGGATCAATCTGTTGCTGATCTATGTGCAGTTCCGTAACCTGCCGATTTCGCTGGCGGTCTTTTCCGGAATCCCCGTCGCCTTTGCCGGGGGAATGATCTTGGTCGCGTGGATGCAGGTCGAACTCAATACCGCGGTTTGGGTCGGCTTCATCGCCTTGTTCGGGTTGGCGGTCGATGACGGGGTGGTGATGGCAACCTATGTCCATCAATTGCTTCAAAAGCGACGGATCACCAGCGTCCACGAGATCCGCGAGACGGTCTACGAAGCAGGGCTCAAGCGGATCCGACCCTGTGTGATGACGACCGTCACGACTCTGGCGGCGTTGATCCCCGTCATGATCGCCGATGGACGCGGTGCCGATGTGGCCCGCGCGATGGCCATTCCCGTTTTTGGCGGCATGTTGGTCGAGCCGTTCACGTCGTTCATCGTGCCGACACTGTATTGCGGCTACCTGGAACTGAAGATGCGGTTCGGCCTGGAAGATGAACTTTGGCAGGGCGACGCAGGCGAGCATGACGCGATGGGCCATTGAACCCTCATCCGGCCATGATATCTTCTGTATTCTAGAACCGTTGCCCGATCGCAACGAATTCAGCCACTTCACCATCAACGGGATGAACTTTTATGATGCTTCGCATCTTGGCTTTGATCAGCTTGTTCGTGGCCGTCTCGACCGCCAACGCACATCCCGGCCACTCGCACGGATTCAGCGGCGCCGTTGAAACCGGGATCGCACACCCTTGGACCGGAATCGATCACCTGATGGCGATGGTCTTGGTCGGAGTGTTGGCGACGCAATGCGGGCCGCGTCGTCGATGGAGTCTTCCGGTGTTGTTTTGCGGGTCGATGGCGGTCGCGAGCCTGGCCGGACAGCTAATCGGACCGGTTTCCCGGCTGGACATCGGACTCGCCATCACCCTGATTGCATTGGCAGCCTGCCTGGTCGGTCGATTCAACCACGCGACGTTCCCCGCCATCGTCACCCTTTGCGGCGGCCTACACGGGTTTGCCCACGGCGCCGACCTTGGGGCTGGCGACGGTTCGGCCCACTACCTTGTCGGCGTGATCCTGGGGACGGCTGTGATCCATCTGATCGGCATCGGGATCGGAACCGCGTTCAACCGCACTCCATCTCGATCACCACGCGTCGACCCTTTAACGAGCAACACCGTGGCGTAAGCTTCCAGCTTGCGACCCAAGGAGCCGTAGGTTCCCAGCATACGCCACGTTCGTCTGCTCGTTTCTTACCCGGCATGCGGGAGACTGATGAATCATGGCCCAGTCACAAAATGATGAAGAAACACGTTGCGCGGCTTACCTGAAAGCGGTCGGCGATCCGCTCCGGATCCGCATCGTGCGGGCGCTGCAAGTCGGAGCGTTGAGCGTTTCCGATCTCGCCGAGCTGTTGGACCAAGAGATCGGCGTCGTTTCGCACCACCTCAGGGTGCTCTACCACGCGGACATCGTCCAGACCCGCCGCGACGGCAAGTTCATCTACTATTCTCTCAACGAGCAGTTTCTCGACGCGAGTCGACGCAAACGCAATCGCGTGCTCGATTTCGGTTGTTGCCGTTTGGATGTCGGTCAGTCGCCGAGCGACTGAATCAGCCTACCGTGGATCAGCGTCGCTTGACGGACATTCTGACGTTCATCAGAATGTTGGGGCGTGAAACCCAGCCGTGACGAGCACGGCCCTCAGCGAACCCTTCGTACCCCGCGACAGCAACGATGACGTCTCCCATTCGGTTTATCATGATCGGCGGCTTTCTCGGCGCCGGCAAAACCACCTTGATTTCTGGATTGGCGCGGCACTACCAGTCCCAGGGTAAACATGTCTGTGTGGTGACCAACGACCAGGCCGACGGATTGGTCGACACGGAGCTGCTGCGGAGCCAAGGTCTGAATGTCAACGAAGTGGCCGGGTCGTGTTTTTGTTGCAATTTCCATGGCTTGACCGATGCCATCGAAGCGTTTGAAACCCATCAGCGGCCCGACATCATCCTCGCCGAACCGGTCGGCAGTTGCACCGACCTGATCGCCACGATTGCGATCCCGATGATGGAGCAACTCGGTGAGAAGTTTGTTCACAGTCCCTACGCGGTCATTTTGAAACCGAGTCACGGGCTGAAAATTTTGACCGGCGGCCAGGGGCGAGGTTTTTCGGAAAAAGCAGAATACATCTTTCGCAAGCAACTCGAAGAGTCCGAGCTGATTTTGATCAACCGCATTGACGAATTGACTCAACAGCAGCAAACCCAGTTGCGGGACTGTGTCGAAGAGCAATATCCCGGTCGACCGGTGATTTTTCTATCGGCCAAGACCGGTGAAAACTTGGCGGCGGTTTGCGAGTCTTTGGCCGGTGACGCGGCGGCCCGCGAGCAATTGATGGACGTCGATTATGACGTCTACGCCGAGGGGGAAGCGGAGTTGGGTTGGCTCAATGCGACCGTTTCCTTGACCTGCAGTGATCCGATGCCGATCGATGGTGTGGTCATGCGGATCGTCGACTTGATTCGAACGCGTCTGGAAGCACGCGATGCCGAACCGGCGCATTTGAAGGTCTTCTGTTCCTCCGGCGATGCCGTCGGCGTCGCCAACCTGGTCAGCAGCGATACAGCGACGACGCTCTCGGTCGCTTCAGAGGCTGAGGGCAAGGTGTTGACACTGATCATCAATGCGCGTGTCAGTCTGGCTCCCGAAGCATTGCAGGAATCCGTCGCCAGCGCTGTCGATGCCTTGGCCGCCGAGTTTGCCGCAACGGCCGAGATGAGATCGTTGGAAAGTTTTCGACCCGGACGTCCCGTACCGACCTACCGCGCTGGGACGTAGAAGGTCAATCGGACAGTTGTTTGAGAAAAATCTCTTTGAACTGCACCGTCATCGGCTGTCCGGAGCGCAGTTGCAATCCCAAGATGCCCTCTAAATCGGAGTGTCCTTCTTCTTCGTCGATCAATTCAGAGCAGACTTCGCCATTGATACGGAGCGTGATGTGCCGGCCCTTGGCGGTGATGTGGTATTCATTCCATTCGCCCTCCGGTTTCATGGTCGCTTTGGTGCCCAGGTCGGTCGCCGTCCGTTTGCCGGAAGCATCGATCACGGTCCGCTGGCCGTTGGCGGTCAACAACTCGGGGCCTTGCCGCGAATGCATTTCGTCGCAAACGCCTCCCAGGTAAGGCCCGCTCTGGTAGATATCCGCCTGATAACCGACCGCCAAGCCGTCAGGTCTGATTTTGCTTCGGAACTGGACTCCCGAATTGCATCCGTTGCCGGTCACCCGGAACTTGAGCTTGACTTCGAAATCGCTGACGTCCCCGCCCTGCCAGACCAGAAACTGATTCGAGGTGCAGGGGTGCTCCGGCGTCGATTGGCCCGTGATCGCGCCGTCGCGCAGCGACCAGTAGCTCATGTCGAGCGCCTTCCAACCGTTAAGCGATTTACCGTCAAAGATCGACTGAAAAGACATCTCGGATGATTGCGGGGCGGCCTGGCGGCGGTATCCGACAAGGTAGCGCTGGGAACCTTTTGGCGATTTAAACTCCGCCGGAAATGCCTTTCCGGATAGATCGTAACAAACACGCATTGCATCGGGACCTTTGATCTCATAGATCGCCAGAATGGTCTTTCCTTTGTTGGGACCGGAGTGACTGCGGATCGTCATTCGCATGGGGGTAACACTCTCGTCCAGCGTGAAGGTCCCTTTGTCCGAGTGATTTTCACCTTCGACGGTGACTTCGTATCGGTCGTCCTCGATCGTCAGCGTGATCGCCTCAAGCGCGGGCGGCGGCAACAGAACGCCACTCATCATTGCACCTTTCGGTTTCCAAACGCCGTCAGGCTGGAAATCGGAGACCGCTGGCGAGGATTCAACGCGGTTGCGTGACTTTCCACCATCGTCGGCAACAGTGCGATTCGCAATCAGGCAAACGAGCAAAGCTAGGAATAGCAACCGTGACGGGTAGCGCATGTTCTTAACTGTAGGGCAAGTAGAAAGCGGAAATCAATTCTCGGTAGTTTACCATGCCGGCCGAAAGGCTTGGCAGTTTGTCGACTGAAGACCAATACCGCTAAGCGACGCTTCGTTTCCTCTCGTTTGGGCCCGTAGGCTCGCGCCAAACGGCTGATCAATCGTACGATCGGACACTCATACACCGAGCGTTGCTGAATCGACCATCCGACGTTTCGTCGCGTGGACAGCGTTGTGGGTCGCTGGGCCTCGGATCGCTAGACGAGCCCCCGGCCCCAATGGACTTGTCCCCAGCTGACCTTGCGGACGTCCAGTTCCGGCAACCAGCGGCGGATTTGTTCGGCGTTGGTCGGGCTCGATTCGTCCGCCGTGGGGCCGGTTGCGGACAGGTACAACCGGCTGACGCTGACCTGGGACAACGCCGCCGCACGGCAGGTCGCGATCACTTCGTGTATCACCCCCAGCCGATTCGCCGCGACCAGATACAGTTCGGCGTCTTGAAACCGCCGAAACAGATCGATATTCAGCAGGTCGTCGGCGATCGGACTCAACAGCCCGCCGGCACCTTCAATGATCAACGTGTCGCAGTGATCACGCCAACGATCAGCGCCGCGCGTCAACAGGTCGACGTCGACCCGTTGCCGCGACCGTCTGGCCGCCTCGTCCGGTGCGACCGAGGCTTCGAAACGCTGGGGGCAAACCGCGTCTAGATTCCAGGGGCGGCCGGCGGCTTCCCAAAGTGCGGTGGCGTCGCTGGAGAGGAGTGGGGCGGCCGGAGTCGCAGAATTCGTCTCCGAATTGCGGGGTTGCCGGATACAACCACTCGCCACGGGTTTGTAGACTCCTACGCGAACACCGGCGCTGCGTTTCGCCACCGCAAGCTGTTGGGCAACGTAAGTCTTTCCGACTTCCGTTCCGGTTCCCGAAACGAAGACGATCTCCAATGCTATGCCTTTCCCTTGCCTGAAATGAATGAAACTGTGACCAATCGAAATGTGCGAATCGGACTGTTGCAAATGTCGTACGCCGGCTCACGCGACGCAACGCTCGACGAAGTTGAAAAGCGGGTCGATGAGGCGGCTTCCGAATCGGTCCAGATCCTCTGTCTTCAAGAGCTTTTTGCAACCCCCTATCCTTGCCAGGCCGAGGATCATTGTAATTTCGACTACGCCGAAACCCTCGACGGGCCGTCGGTGCGTCGCATGCAAGACTTGGCCAAGCGGCACGAAATGGTGATCGTTGCCCCGATTTTCGAGAAGCGAGCCGCCGGCGTCTATCACAACACCGCGGTCGTCGTCGACGCGGACGGCAGCCTGGCGGGCACGTACCGAAAGATGCACATCCCGGACGATCCGCTGTATTACGAAAAATTCTACTTCACGCCCGGCGACATGGGGTTTCGTACCATTCAAACCCGCTACGCCAAACTGGGTGTGGGGGTCTGCTGGGACCAGTGGTTCCCCGAAGCGGCTCGCTTGTTCGCCCTGGCCGGCGCAGAAATCCTGTTCTACCCGACCGCAATCGGATGGATCGACGGCGAAAAGGAAGAATTTGGTGCGGGGCAACTGGATGCGTGGCAAACCTCGATGCGGGCCCATGCGATCGCCAACGGAATTTGGCTTGGGGCGCCCAACCGTGTCGGTAGGGAAGGCCAAGTCGAATTCTGGGGATCGTCCTTTGTGGCTTCCCCTCGCGGTGAAATCGTCGCCCAAGCCGCCGAGTCCGGCAACCACGTCCTATGCGCCGATTGTAACCTCGACGAAATTGATGTCGTGCGGACGCACTGGCCGTTCTTGCGCGATCGTCGCATCGATGCCTACGATGGACTGTTAAAACGGTTGATCGACTGACCAACCGTGTCGGCGGGATGGGGATAGTGCCTGACATGACGTTCAACACTCAAAAAACCAAGCTCATCGATTGCTCGGCCGCCCAACAACCGTATCGCGAGTTGTTCATCGTCGAAGGCGATTCGGCATCCAAAGCGGTCGCGCGTGTGCGCGACCAGCGGTTTCAGGCCGTCTTGCCGATGCAAGGCAAACCGATGAATGCGACAAAGGCGACCGATGCGTCGGTCCGGAAAAATCAGTGGTACGCCGCACTGATCGATGCATTGGGGACGGGCTGGCACGCCGAAGATCTGGCAGAGTTGCGCTACGATCGCATCCTGTTCTTGTTTGACCCCGACGCCGATGGAATTCACTGCGGCGCGTTGATGCTGATGTTCTTCGATGTCTACTTGCGTCCGCTGTTGGATGCCAACCGTGTCTCGCTGGTCAAATCACCGTTGTTCGAAATCCGTGCCAGCGGATACGCCGACGCCCTGCATGCCTACAGTGAAGAACACCTGCAGCGGATTCGTACGGTGCTCGATGAAAAAGACATCGCCCACCGCCATCAACGTTACCGCGGACTGGCAAGCCTGGGCGAGACGACGCTGAAAGAACTCTGCGTCGACCCGAATTCCAGAACCGCCTACTTGCTTCGACACAGCGACGCCTTGGCCGCCCGATCGGTTTTCGGGCCGCAGCGGCATTGAGAGGGAAGGGCTGTCGTTTCCCTGGATGCGGGCTGAAGGCCAAGACCGCTAACTGAAGCCTCGTTTGCTCGCGCTGTTGCCCGTCGACTTGCGCGAACCGGCTGATATCGAACGATGATCAGCCGTTTGGCGCGAGCCTGCGGGCACCCGAGCATACGGGCCCGGACGCTGACGCGAACCGGCTGATGTCAAACGAGCACGTGCCGCCACCGAGTGTCTCGTTTCGCGACGCACCCAGCCTCAATAGGGGGTTACCCCAGTCTTCAGTAGGTCTCGCATCACCTTTGCGGGGGTTTTGCGGGTTCTCAATTTACATTATTGCCAACAGACTGTATCATGAGAAGACCGAGTGTGACGTGGGGGCACATGCACAAGGGGCGGTCGGCGGCTGATTTTGCCGGAAATGTGCGGTTGCAGACCACCGTTTTCGCGAACTCAGCTGGAGGAGAGATAACTCGCATCCGAGTCGGGGCAGCTCGGATGCGGGGCCTCCGATCTTTCTCAAAATCATCTTCTCAGCGATCATCCGGGTCAGCGGACAAAGAATCTCTCCCCAGATGCTGATTCACTGAAGTTCCGCGGCGAGTTTTTCGCGAAAGATCTTGCTGTTGTGTCGGATATCGACGGGCAACGGTTCGTCACGGAGGATCACTTCTTGGATCGTTCGCGTGATCGGATTTCTTGCGGCCAGATCCAATAATTCCGCCACCAGTCGTTCGGATTCTTGCGCGGACTTCGGCCAATGTTCACGGATCGGTTCGATCAACATCACGGGGGTTTGGTGTCCCGGCTTACCGCGTCCGACGAGCGCGGATCGATAGACATGCGGGTGGGCGTTGAAGATCGCTTCGCAGGGGACCGTAAACCAGGTTCGGTTGCTGCCACGCACGCGATGTGCTTTGCGGCCGCAGAACCAAAACCGATCTCGTGAGTCGAGGTAGCCGACGTCACCCATGCGATGCCACACGGTGTCGCCGTCGATGACTTTGTGCATCGAATTTTGATCGCTGCGGACGACATACTTGCGCGTCACCATGGGGCCGGAAACCATCAGTTCGCCGATCTTTTGGGTCGGCAAGGCGCGGGTTTGTTCGATCGTTTCGATGGGGCCGTCATCGATTTCGATGACCTTCCACTGGACGCCTTGAAAACGAGTGCCGACGCAAACGCCCTTGCCCTTGGTCGCCGCCGGGCCTGTCTCGGCGATCACCTCGCGTGATTCGATCGATGCGATCGGCAGTGCTTCGGTGGCACCGTAGGGCGTAAAGATCTCGCCTTCTTCGGCGATCAAATCACGCAGCCTGGCCATCGTGGACGCGGGAACGGGGGCACCTGCCGAGAGCACGCGTCGCAGCGTAGGAAAGGGGCGTTGGACGCTGTGTTCGTTGCACCACCGCACAACGGTATTCCAAAGTGCGGGCGAACCGAAAGCCTGGTCGATTTCCCATTGCTCGACGGCTTCGATCAGGCGTCGCGGATCGACGTCGGCCGGCCGGGTTGGATCCATGTCGGGAATGATCGTGGTCACGCCCATCACGGCATCGAACAAGCCGAACAGTGGAAAACACGCCAGGTCGCGTGATCCGCGGTGAATGTCATAGCGTTCGCGGATGCGATCGATTTGCGCATGGAACGTTCCGTGGCTATACAAGACACCCTTGGGTGGCCCGGTGCTGCCGGTCGTGAAAATGATCGCGGCCGGATCGGGCCGATTGATGATCGGCAACTCCAGCGTCTTTCGCGAGTCCGAATTGCCATCGAACGTGGCATCACGGCCCAGTTGGATGATCTGGTCAAGCGTTTTGCCGCCCCAAAAATAACGTCTGCCCAGGGTGACGTTCCAGCTAGCCGCCGGAAAACGGTGTCGAAGCAACGTGCGGATCGCTTGCGCTTTCGGAATCCCCACGAAGCCGTCGGGCCTGGCATCGGACAGACATTGCACCAGATGTTTCCGCCCGATTCCCGGGTCGATCAACACCACGATCACGCCCGCTTTTAACAGTGCGAAGACCAATTCGATGAATTGTCCTCCGAAGGGTACCAGCATCGCCAACCGCATTCCCGGACGGATTCCCCAGGCGACCAGCCCCCGCGCGATCAAGTCGGTGCGTTCGTCAAGATTCTGAAAGGTCGTCAAGGCATAGTTTCGGGGCCCGTCCTCGGCCGGCGGTCCGCTCGGTTCGGCGATCGCGATCGCACCGGGGGTCAACGAGGCGATGATGCGAAGCCGCGAGGCGACGTTTCCGTCGCGAACTCCTGTGCTCATGTTGTCACTCTTTCGGTTTCAGCCACCAGTGCGGTGATGACGTGTTCGGCGATCGATTCGTCGATCACGCTTTGGGCCCCTTTCCATCCCGGGATCGCGTTGACTTCTAGAAACAGCGGTGGCCCGTGATCGTTGTCAATCAGGTCGACCGAAGCGAAGACCAGCCCGAACAGTTCGGTGATTCGTTTGGCGGTCGCTTTCAAGCACCCGTCCACTTCGATCCGCTGGCATGTTGCGCCGGCGGAAACATTGGAACGAAAGCAGTTCTGGTTGTGTCGACGCACGCCAAACACCCGCTCGCCCACGACCAGCAAACGGGTGTCGCGGCCGCCCGGCGAGATGAAGGATTGAATTTGAAGCACGGCGTCCAACTGTTCGAGGGTGGAGAAGCTGGTCCAAGCAAGCTCGGCGTCGCTGATCCTCATCACGCCGCGGCCTTCGCCTCCGAAGATCGGCTTGACCACACAGTCACCGCCCAATTCTTCAAACGCCTGCATCGCTTCACGGCGTGATTGTACGACACGTGTCGAGGGGGTCGGCAATCCGGCACCGGCCAACCTTGCCAAACATGCAAATTTGTCGATCGACCATTCCAACGCGCGCGGCGGATTCACGATGGCGGTTCGATGCGGGGTCACTCGGTCCGCGATCGCGTGCAGCACCGCCAAACGAAAGGTGATCTGTTCCATCGAGCCGGCTGGCATCGTTCGCGTCAAGATCGCGTCGTAGTCGGAAAGCTGCTGGTGATCCGCCAGAAGCGAAACCGGCGTTCGATCATCACCGATGCGTGCGGCGATCGAGTCCCACGGCGCGATCTCCAAGCGATGGCCGTGCCGACATGCCGCTTCGCGAAGCCGTTCGGCGTGCCATCCACTCTCCGGGCCGAGCATTAGCAGGCGTCGCGACGCGACCGGCGAGCCGCTCATGTGCCGAAGGACTCTCGCAAGATCTCCGTCATCATTCGTCCGGAGGTGAAGGTCCGCCCCGAGCGGAGATTGTGAATCGCGACGACTGCGGGGCTGAACAGCGACGGGTCGACCGCGTAGAAATCGTGATTGTATTGGGCGAAGATTTCGGCAAACGGGCGGCCATGATCCGCCGACGCCGAACTGGGGATTTTGTCCAGAATCGCTTCGATGGACTCGTCAGGGCAATCGACCCAGAGCGAAACTGTCGCGCCGTAGAGCATCGCGTCATTGGTTCGGCCGATCCCAGCGATCGTATTGCCTCGCTCGGCCGGCGGCGGCAACGGAGCCGAGCCGGTCGCCGAAATCACCGATCGGATGTCGAATTCCAGATCGTCCAGTTTGTGCATCGCCGTTTCGACGCTGCGGGCGACGATTTGTATCGAACCGGCGATCGATGTGCTCGCAGCCACCCCGACGGTCACCGACTTTGGTGCCACGCCACAGTCCCCGGCGATCGTGTCAATCGCAGAGACCGTCGGCAGTTTGTCGGACTCCAGAATGCCGCAGGCTGAATCAGATCCCTTGTCGCCGAGATCCTGCTCGATCAGCATCTTTTCCTTGCCACGCAATAATCGCATCGGACCACTGCCCATGGCAAAGTAGTCGTCGGATTGGACCGGCCAGCCGGCGTATTGGCAGCCCAGACAGCCGACGCGGGGAGAGTCGGTTTCGACACAGACGGCGTTGGCAACGCCGTAGCTAGCGGGATCGCAGGGGACGACCGAAACCCGGCCGAGTCCGCCCATGCAGGCGCGCGCCAACAGCACTCCGGCTTGTATCGAGCCCGGCGTTTCCACACCAAAATCCAACACGGTCGCTTCGGCAACACGATGGAACCGGACCCGAGCCAGAGGGTCAGATTGCAGCCCATCCCAGATTTCGGTGGCAGCTTGGTTCGGCGAATAGTCCATGGGCGGAAAACAGCGGTCGGCGGATCGTGGGAGGGGGGGACGCGATTGACGTGGTCTTCGGACAAGTAAGGGTTTCTGGTAGGTCAGGATCGTGGCCGAAGGACGACCAAATGTCGAGAGGGGGCCAGGGATACCGGCTAAGCCCGAATGACAAACCTCCAAGAATCGGTCATCTTAGTGGCACCAGCGGTCGCCCAAACGCTCGATCGCTGCGATCCAACCCGATTACTTTGCCGCGGAATCAGCCTTCCCAGCCTCGCGGGCCCTCCGTCCTGTTGGGTACCTCGCGATTCCACACCGCCCGGCCTCGTCCTCCTACCATCGCTTCTTTGTGGCCTGTCATGTCTCTCGAAATCATCTACTACCCGCATCCCACGCTTCGCTATGTCAGCAAGCCGATCAAGCGTGTCGACGCCGAATTGCGAAAAATCGCTGACGAGATGCTGGATTTGATGTACGAAGCCCGGGGTGTGGGGCTGGCGGCCAATCAAGTCGATCTGCCGCTGAGACTCTTTGTCGCAAATCCCACCGGCGAAAAAGGCAGTGGCGAAGAGTTCGTGGTCGTGAACCCCGAAGTCAGTCGGCCGAAGGGCAGCGAGGTGGGCGAAGAAGGTTGCCTTTCACTGCCAGGACTGACCGGAGACGTGATCCGCCCCAAATCGGTCCGCATCAGCGCGTACGACCTGAAAGGCAATCCCATCGAAACCACGCTGGAAGGTTTTTTGGCGCGGATTTTCTTGCACGAGATCGATCACTTGGACGGGACCCTGTTTTTCGATCGCATGGGGGAACATGCGGCGTTGGAACTGGAAGCCGGCATCGACGAGTTGGAAACCGATTTTCGCTCCAAGCAGGCGACCGGATCGATTCCGCCTGACGACCAGCTGGTCGCGCGGTTGTCTGAATGGACGAATAAATATTGCTGAGTCGAATCAGCGTTTTTTGAAAGAGAGCATCATCGTGCGCATCATCACCATGGGAACCGGTCCGTTTGCCGTTCCCTCGTTCGACGCCATTCGCCGTTCTGATCACACGCTGCTGGCCGTCGTCACCAAACCCGAACCGCCGATCAAAAGCCGCAAGGGACCTCCGCCGGCTCCGGTGCGGACCTGGGCCTCGCAGTACGAGCTGCCGATCCTGGATCCGGTCAGTATCAACGACGCCGAGGCGATTGCGCAACTCAAAGCCCTCCAGCCCGATCTGTTGGTGGTTTGCGACTACGGTCAAATCCTGAAACCCGACGCCTTGGCCGTCGCGAGTTTGGGCGGAATTAATCTGCACGGATCGCTGTTGCCGGCTTACCGAGGAGCCGCCCCGGTCCAACGAGCGCTGCTCAACGGCGACCGCGAAACCGGCGTCAGTGTGATCCAGATGACACCCAAGTTGGACGGTGGGCCGATCCTGGCCACCCGCCGAACCGACATCTCCGATCAGGAAACCGCCGGGCAACTCGAAGAGCGGCTTTCACAACTCGGCGTCGACCTGGTGATGCAAAGCATTGACGATCTTTCGCGCTGGGATGGTGTGTCGACGATCGGTGAAGTCCAAGACACGACACGGTCCACCAAAGCGCCTCGATTGAGCAAACAGGAAGCACAAGTCGCTTGGCAACGGAGCCGTCGAGAGATCGATTGTTTGGTGCGTGGCATGCAACCCTGGCCGATCGCGTTCACGACGATCCAGGTCCGCGACAACAAGCCGCCGCTCCGATTGACCATCCTGAAGGTCACCCCGGTTGACGAGCCCACCGACGATTTACAGCCCGGACAAATCACGGGAAGCAAGGAATTGGTGGTGATGGCAGGCGACGGTGCGTTGCGAATCGACACCCTCTGTCCGGCCGGAAAACGCGAGATGAGCGGTGAAGAATTTCAACGCGGCTATCAACTGTCACGGGGATCGCAGTTCCAGTGACCCTCGATGCCGCCATCATGACACGCATTCTCTACCGTCATTGCACTGAAACGAATCGGCCTTCGCTGGACACCAGTCGAATCAAGATCTCGTTGCGACAGACCGCCGCCGGCTTGAAGGGTGGGTAAGACCGCGGGACTCCATCCAGTCACGAAGCTTCGATTCCTGTTTCTTGGCGAGCCTCAGTCGATCGAGCGGATCACCTTGGCGGGATTCCCGGCAACGACGACTCCGGGCGGCACGTCCTTCGTCACCACGCTGCCGGCAGCGATGACACTGCAGTCACCCACCGTCACCCCAGGGCAGACGATCGCCCTGCCGCCAATCCAGACATCATTTCCGATCGTGACGGTTTTTCCAAACTCCTCGGTTCGGCGGGGCACGGCTTCCAGGGGATGGGTGGCGGTGTAGATGTGAACGCCCGGGCCGACGAAAACAAAGTCACCCATGCGGACGTCACAAACATCCAGAATCACGCAATCGAAATTGAAGTAAACCTTTTTGCCGAGGTGGATGTTCGTTCCATAGTCACAATGAAACGGCGGTTCGAGCCAAACCGAATCGCCACCGCTGGCGAACAGTTTCCGCAAGACGCCGCGTCGCAAGGCATCATCACGAGGCGACGACTGGTTGATCGCATGACATCGCATCCGGGCAGTCATGCGAGCTTCCGCCAGCTCCGGATCGCTTGGATCGTATCGCTCGCCGGCCAACATTTTTTCGCGCTCACTCGGCATGCCGCAATGGGATTCACTCGACACTCTGGCGCCGTTGTTCGTCCATCGATTGAAAGTGCAGTGGCAGACCGCCGTCACGACGATCGACCATCTGTTCCAAGACGCGTTGATCGGTCTGATCGGTCTGGAAACGGATTTCACCAGAACCGAACAGCACATGGACGCCGGCGGGATGACGGCTGCCGATCGATCCGACCTCCAACGGGGACAGCGACGCGGACGGTTCTTCGGTGATCTGGATTCCGCCACCCACGTTGCGGAGTGTCGCGCGGGTGCCGCTGAGCCAGCCCAGGTCGTCGTATCGGAGCAGTTTTTCGGAAACGAACGCGGTGTTGGACATGCCGTCACTGATGTCGTCGCGGCTGATCGGCAAATTCAACACAAAGGCGCCGTGATCGGATTCGTCGATCGCTTTGTCCGTCGGGTGGTGCAAGCCCACATAACAACTGGCATTGGGTGGGTATCGTCCCGCCGACGGGCATTTCACGCCCGGATACTCCAGCTGCAATACTGCTGCGTTCGCGTCGTCGTAGATGCTGACGGAGCGATCGATCTGGGCTGCGATCACCGGCTGGTCGAGCAAATCAAGCAGGCGTCCCAGCCAATTGTGATGATTCCCCACCGGTTCACTTTGCACCGGTCCTGAATCGGCGACCGTGCCGACGGGAAACTGCTGCCAGCGATCGTGGTAGCTTTGCAGTGCCATCCCGATCGGCGTCAACCGCGATTGGCACAGCGACCGGCGCGACGATTCCCGCATCGATTGCAATGCGGGCGCGGCCAATCCCACCAGAATTCCGATGATCGCGATCACGACCAATAATTCGACCAACGTGAACGCTCGACGGGGTGTAGACATCGCTGGCAAATCAATTGGAGGTTCAAAACGGATCGGGGACGTTGTCGTCTCGTTTGGGCAGCTCATGTGTCGCTCCTTGCAAGTCGCTGGATGGACAGGCCGGGTTGATCGTTGTGGTAGAGCGTGGCCTGGTACTGACGTTTGGTATCGGGACCACCGACGGATTCCACCAGGATCCATCGGTTTGAGTTCTGGTCCAGGGGCAGTCGTAGCTTTGAGTCTGGAGTGGGGTTGAACTGTTCGACCGCCTCGATCGCCGATTCAAGAGCCATGATCGACTGGTGATGCAGCGCGTGGTGACGTTCATTCGACGCACGACGCGCCACCGACACCGCGAACGTGCCGACCAGCAGGGCCAACATCAACACCAGCATCAACCCGATTGACCCGAAGCGTCTGATTTGTTTGGAGCGACGATTCATTCTCGTGTCGACCTTTCCGAAGCGAGGATCTCAATCGGTTGTTTAGGACGCTGAGTTGGTGTGATCGTCCACCGGACGGCTCGGATTTCCTCAAGCCATCGAACGTCTACTCTGGCGTCCTTGCCGAACGCGTAGCTGTCGACCGACGGAGCCGAGTCGTTTGATTCAACCACGCGTCGCTGGACCAGCGATTCATCGTCGATCCGATAGGTAATGGTTCGACCCAAAGTCGCGGCGGTCAACACCAGTTCGCCGTCTTTCACAACGCTGCGTGCGGCATGCCGAACGTCGCGGCGAACGTCGTCGGCAAATCGGCGGATCTCTTGCCGGTGAAATTGGTTTTGCGTCGCTCGCAGGCTGCTTTGGCGAGCGATCGACACCAAGCTGATCACACCGCCCAACAGGGAGGCGGTCAACGTGAGCACCAGCAATAGCTCGATCAGCGTGAACCCTCCGGTCGTCGCGGGATGTCCGCCTCTCGGTCGCGAATGCATCAGGGGCGTCTTGTTTCGGTTCATGACGTCGGCTCCAGTCGCCACAGGTGGTGCAACAATGAACGACCGCCGGTCTCCATCTTGATGGTCAGATGCAGTCCTTGTGTGGATTCGAATTCGAACGGTTCGACGGCGACTTCCGCTTCCGAATCGGATTGCAACTCAGAGGCTTTGGTCGAAATCTGCGAATAGGGGACGCTCGCCAACTGATCGGCCAAATTCTCGATCATCAACTGTCGGCGTAATCGATCCAGTGAATCGCGATCGTAGTCCATCCGGGCTTGATGTGTTTTGAGCGCAATCCCGGTGGCGGCCGCCAAAAACGCCATGGCGACCAGCATTTCGAACAACATGTACCCCTGTCGGCGTCGATGATTCTGTCGATGGGAACGAGTCATGGAGTTCAAACTCTTGTTTTTCACGGCCAGGAGGAACTGGAGATCAGCCGGCCATCCCGCCGATCAGGCCATACAAAAAATGAAATAAAAACACTGTGTGGGCCAGCACGAAACCGCCGACCAGCACCGTCGCCAACGGGACGAACCACGCCATGCGGATTCTCCAGCGATGCGATTGGCGGCGTCCCACATCGCTGACTAATTTCGTGATCGCAGCGGGCAAGTTCCCGTTGTTCGCTGCGCAGGTCAACCAAACTTGCTCACGGGCGGAGACGACTTTGCCGCCCCGCATCGCGAGCGCCAGGGGAGTGCCGGCATCGAGCAAGCGGACGGCCGACCGGCAACGCGAACGAATCCAGCGAACGCGTGTGGATTGAGCCGCACATTGCAGAATTTGTGTTTCGGCTTGTCCGGCACACATCCCGCGTTGAAGTGCCCGAAGGATTTCGCAGCGCCATTGGTCGATCGCCTTTTTGCCAAACCAAGGGATGCAGCGTGCCATCCAATGCGGTAACCAGCGGACGATTCCAGCGAGCAACAGCCACGCCAGCAATAAACACACGACGATGTTCCCAAACCACGCAACGGTATCGAGCGCGGCATGGGAACGAATGCCTGAGAACGGCATTGCATCGTAGATCTCGTCAAACAGTGGGATCAGTTGCGATCGGATCAGCATTCCGAACAACCACGCGAGCAGCACTGTGGCAACGACGTAGGTGAACTGTTGGGCGGCCAGCGTCATGGCACGCGACGCTTCGTTCTGGTGCTGAACGGGTGCGACCGGGTCACGAATCAAATTCAATTGCAGCGATTCTTCGTCGGACGAAACATCGTGTCCTGGAATCAAGATCGCAGCCACGGTATCGGCATCCAATGGCAGTCTTGCGCGACGGGCGGCGTCGGCGATCGCTTCGCCCCGATACAGGCGTTTGACACAACGTTTGGCTTGGCGAGCGATTCGGCTGCGACATCCGTTGGCCAGGTGGTCGAGCAACGAAGGCAGCGCGACACCGCTGTCGGCGGCCATCCGCAGCCAACGGTTGAGCGAACGCTGCTCTTCACGGTAACGCATCCGGCTCGCCGCGGCGATGGACACGACAAACAGTGCGACCAGCAACAAGGTCACCGGGTGCGGTGCCGCCGCGCACACCGCCAACAAACATACCACCCACATCAGCCATTCCACCACGTCCAGAAACGCGATCAACAGCACCGGCATTGCAACCGCCGGACGACGCAGCAGTGGTCGTTTAACCGCGCGCGCGATTGCCGCCAAAACAGCCGGAACTGCAATTGCGACGAACAGTTGAAGGATCCGATCGGTCAATACATCAACCCCCGTAACTGCGTCTGCATCGACATTCCCATCAACAGGAGTGCGAAAAAGGCGATGAAGACGGACGCTAACAGAAAACTGATCGACACGACCGCGGCCGTGCGATCGAGCCGCGATTGAGCCAAAACGTGACACTCCGACGTCGCCCGATGCCAGATCTGGACGGCTTGTTCGGTTGCTTGTTCGGCGGCACGCTCTTCGGTTGTCAAGGCGGCCAGCGCGGACAACGGTTGTTCTTGGATCGGTGACGATTGCAGAACCATCGACAGCGGATGGCCGAGCTCGATGCGTTTGGATGAAATCGCCGACCAACGCCGCAGCCCGGCATGATGAACCGACTCCGATGCCTGCTGCAACGCGCTCCCGTAGGCCTGTGAGTGCAACAACGATTGGTAGATCGATTGACAAAACTCGCCCATCGCGACCATCCGCATCGTCGATCCGATCGATGGCATCGACCCGGCGACCGTTGACAACAGCGCCGGAAGGCGTTGCAGGATCATCATCAGAATCACGAGGTAGCCGATGATCGCGATGATCCCAGCGACGGCGTAGCCCAATGCCGTCATCTTCATCCACCTCACGTCGATCACCTCCGGTCTCCAGGAACGCAACACCACGGTGTCACTGGCGACTTCGGCCATGGTCAGAATCAGATACAAGCCGACCGCCAGGGCGGCCAACAGATAGAAAACTCCAATCGAAACCACACGCGTCAGACGGCGACGCGTGTCCTCACGTATCGATTGCCAGAGTTCGAGTTCGGCGGTCGTGGCAATGCTGTTTTCCAGCTCGACTTGCGATGGATTCATGGCAACACCTCACCGACGACGTCCAACAGCGGCTTCACAATGGCCTGCAATAAAATCACCATCATTGCGATCATTAGCATCCAAGTCACCAGACGCGGCAACATCTCGGTCCACCACAGTTGGTTGCGTTGAGACTTTTGCGTGTAGAGATCGCTCAGTCGCCCCAGATCCAACGCAATGCTCTCCGCCTGACGGTTTCCACTGACCAAATCCGCGACACAGCAACTGACCGGATCGGGCGTATCAGCGGGCATCGCCAACGAGGGTTCCGAGGTGGTTCCGCCACGTATTTTCTCGATCACGCCGGCCCACGATGCAGCGAACGTCGGGCCGGCGACTTCGGCGGCCGACTGAATCAACCGGCCCAGTTCCAGGTCACCCGCATTCGTCGCAGCCGGTCGGTCGGGCGGACTGACCTGGATTGCCAACCAGCGACAGAACGTGGCGTGATCGCGATACACAGAACCGCCGCTGATGGAGCGAGAAAAGCCCCAATACAACACCAGCGAAAACAATCCGACGACGATCAGGGTCGCGATGGCGGCCAGCATGAAGTCTTGGGCGAAGGTTTGACAGATTTCCGTGATCGACGGCGCGAACGCTGGTCGAATCAATTGCGATTCGGAGAGCGAAACGAGGATCCAGGGCATCACGAAAAACAGAACCGCCGCGGAAACGATGACGTTCAGCACCGGGTTGATCGACGCGAAACGGATCCGCCGCCGCGACTCATCGGCTTGCCGAATCAACCGTCCTGCCTCGTCGATCGGCACGGTGGACCCGGTCCGTGCCATGACTTCCATCGCAACTCGCAGCGGCGTTTGATAACCGCGTGACAACGACGCAATCGACTCCGACGCCGGTTCTCCCCGGTCGATCTTGGACCGCACCGCCCTGGCTGCCCGCCCGATTTTACCCATCGATGCGTCATCCAAATCGGCCAGTCCCGAAATCAAGGGACGCCCCGAAGCCGCCATCGCCGACACCTCGTTCAACAGCATCACCAGCGAGTCGTCGTCCAAGTTGATTTTCGGTGTGTCCGCTGTCGTCATGGTCGTCGCCCCAGCACGCGAAACACTTCGTTTGCATCCGTCACGCCTTCGTCGATCAATCGCGCCGCCTGGTCGTGCAACGAATCGATCCCAGCGCATGCGGCGATCGCGTCGATTTCAGTCGCGGATCGGCCATCGACCAATCCGTCGAACACCGCTTGGCCGGCCGAGGATCCGTCGAAGGCGAGAATTTGCGAGATCGGGATGCGTCCTTGGTATCCGGTGCCGTGACACCCATCGCAATTCGGATTCAAGGCCGAGTTTGATTCGGCCGCACACGCCGAACAGAGTCGCCGCACCAACCGTTGGCACAAGATGCCGCGCAGGCCACTCTGGATCGCATAACTGGGCAACTTCATTTGCACCAACCGACGCAGCGTCACGCCGATTGAACTGGCATGGATGGATGAAAAACACAAATGGCCGGTCATCGACGCCGTCAAGACTGCTTCGGCGGTCTCGACGTCGCGGATCTCGCTGACCAGCAACACCTCGGCGTCTTGTCGAACCGCCGCGCGCAGCGCCGACGCCAGGGTCATGCCGCTGGTCGGCTGCAATTGACTTTGGCTGATCGAATCGATCACCGACTCGATCGGATCTTCGATCGTCAAGACGCTGCGTGGAAACCCGCTGTCGGCGATGTAGCGAAGACAGGCGTAGAGCGTCGTGGTCTTTCCGCTGCCGGCGGGGCCAGCGACGAGGAGCCATCCGTCGCGTGAATCGCAGACCGATCGCAGTTGTTCTTTCGTTGCGGCATCAAACCCGAGCTGATCCAAGTGACGAATCGATTCGCGGTCACTGATGATGCGGATCGCGGCACGATTGCCGTGCACCGTCGGGAAAATGCCCAGCCGCATTTCGTGTTCAGCGCCGCCCGCGTCTTGCCAACGAAGCGGCCCTTCCTGTGGGACGCCACCGCGATAGGACGGCAATCCCGACAACGCCATCAGCCGGGCCACCGGATCGCTTTGCTCGCTAAAGTCGTAGGAATCAAAGGGCTGAAGGACGCCGTTGAGCCGAAACGAGACCTCCCAACGCCCGGATCGCGGTTGAAGATGCACGTCACTTGCACCACGAGCCACTGCTGCGGTTAGACATTCGTTGACCATCGCGATTGCGAAGTCAGGGTCCGTGGAGGATCGTCGCGTTCGTGAGAAAGAAACCAGCATTCCTTATTCCGAAAAGCTCGCGTCACGGAGCACGCGTGATGCGGGAGATTGCTAAGCTATGGTTTTCAACCCACTGGAATAGACCATGAACCATCGCCGGTATCATAACGGATTCACGTTGCTGGAGTTGCTCGTTGTTGTTGGTGTGATCGGAATTTTGGTGGGACTGTTGTTGCCCGCGGTCCAAGCATCACGCGAAGCGGCGCGTCGGATGAGTTGTAGCAACAACTTGAAACAGGTGGCGTTGGGTGTCGCCCAGTATCATGATGCGTTCAGAATTCTTCCGCCGCATGGGACCGGAACGTTCAACAACACCAACGATCCGGCAGCAACCAATCAATTTCGGCTGAGTTTTTTGGTGTCCATCACGCCGTTCCTGGGCAACACGCCGCTGTGGAAAACTATCAGTAGCGAATGGACCGGACCGCCACCCGCTGGAGACTTACTCGGCCAGCAAGACGACTTCTATGACATGGCGATGGACGTCGACGACTTCAACGAGCCGGAGCATCGCTATCCGAGCATGGGGCCCGTTCCATCGATGCGATCCTATGGACCTTGGGATCATGAGGTCGCAACCTACCGTTGTCCGTCGGATCCGGGCATCGGATCACCCGCGTTGGGGCGAACCAATTATGCGGCGTGCCTGGGTGACGCGATCGAAGGGTTGGATGAAGGATTGTGGCGCTTTCAGGATTCGAAGTGGTCACCCAGCGGCGAGGCGCAGATGCAGGCGACCGGACGCGGGATGTTTGTTCCCAGGATGGTCACCTCGTTTGACGACGTCACCGACGGCCTGTCCACGACGATCATGCTGGGTGAGATCGCAACCGACCTTGGCGACAAGGACATTCGAACGATTCCGTCCCTGCAAAACGGATGGACCGGCGGCGTGTTGGACGATGTGCAACTCTGCCGCAGCCAGATCGATCCGGAGCGTCCCCGGTTTTGGGATGCCCGCGGCACGGTTCAATTGTCGTCGATTCGCGGCCAGGGAAGAGGTTATCGTTGGGCCGACGCGATGCCGTTGATGACCGGATTCAACACGGTTCTGCCGCCCAATACACAACTCTGTTTCGGCGGCGACTCGACGACCATCGGAACGTTATCCCTGAGCAGTCGTCACCAAGGCGGCGGCCACGTGGCAATGGGCGATGGTGCCGTCGTCTTCCTGACCGATTCGATTGAGTCGGGTGGAATGAAAGGCACCGTGACCCTCGACGGACAAGACCTTCTGGCTCCCGGCAGCCCAAGCCCCTTCGGGCTCTGGGGAGCCTTGGGGACACGCAATCAAAACGAGATGGTTGGAGAATCTCTGTAGGTGGTCTGCATTGACGCGTGTTCCGAAGGTACTGCTGCGCTGACATTTAGATTCTCTCCCTCTGGGAGAGAATCTAAATG
>NZ_JANZKV010000201.1 GCF_025060895.1 Stieleria sedimenti
CCTCAAGAAACACATGGGAAAAATGCTTCACAGCGTTGCCCGCCAGGGCCTGGGCAGGATCAGGAGACCTCTTTTTCGTCGATCCAGGACATCATTTTTCGCAGCCCGCGGCCGATCTGCTCGACACCGTGGTCTCGTTCACGTCGGCGGGTGGCTTTGAAGAATGCGGCGCCGCCGCGGTTTTCCAGGATCCAGTTTCGGGCGAACGTGCCGTTTTGAATCTCTTCCAAGACGCGTTTCATCTCGGCCTTGGTTTCGTCGGTGATGATGCGGGGGCCGGTGACGTAATCGCCGTATTCGGCCGTGTTGCTGATGCTGTAACGCATGTAGCTGAGTCCGCCCTGGTACAACAGGTCGACGATCAGCTTCAGCTCGTGCATGCACTCGAAGTACGCCATCTCGGGCTGATAACCGGCTTCGACGAGAGTTTCAAATCCGGCCTTGACCAGTTCGCTGACGCCGCCGCAGAGCACCACTTGTTCGCCGAACAGGTCGGTTTCGGTCTCTTCCATGAACGAGGTTTCGATCACACCACCTCGCG
This sequence comes from Stieleria sedimenti, assembly GCF_025060895.1. GTDB lineage: Bacteria > Planctomycetota > Planctomycetia > Pirellulales > Pirellulaceae > Stieleria > Stieleria sedimenti. The sequence continues at coordinate 542 of NZ_JANZKV010000201.1, forward strand.
TTCCGCCGATCCCCTTGGCATAGGCCAAACCGATCTGCTTGGTGGTTTCCGCAGCGCCTTCGCCCAGCGCGATCAACGCCGGGACGCCGCCGCCTTTTTCATATTCGCTGCGGACCAGGTGCCCTGGTCCCTTGGGTGCGACCAGCAGGGTGTCGATTCCTTGGGGAGGGGCGATTTGCCCGAAGTGAATGTTGAATCCATGCGAACACATCAGCACGTTGCCTTTGGAAAGGTTCGGCAGAATCGCGTCGCGGTAGACATCGGCCTGCACTTCGTCGGGCAGCAGAATGTTGATCACGTCCGCTTCTTTGGTGGCGTCAGCGATCGATTTGGGTTCGAAGCCGTGGGAAACGGCCAGGTCATAGTTGGCCGAACCGGGGCGTTGGCCGATGATGACATTGACGCCGCTGTCACGCAGGTTCTGTGCCTGCGCGTGGCCTTGGGATCCGTAGCCAAGGATCGCGACCGTCTTGCCTTTGAGGTGCGAGAGGTCGGCGTCGTTGTCGTAGTAAATGGTGGCTGCCATGATGAAATGGTCTCGAGGTGATTGGAAAGGTGGTAGGGAAGGAGTTCCGAGGGAGAATTCAGGCGGTCGCCTTGGCGGTTTCGTCAGCGATGGAGAGGTCCGAATCGCTTCGTACCATCGCGACGCGCCCCGTTCGGACCAACTCGGTGATCCCGTAGGGCCGGACGCGTTCGATGAACGCCTGGACTTTGTTCTCTCGGCCACTGATCTCAATCATCAGCTCTTCCGGCCCGACATCGACGATGCGTCCGCGAAAGATATCGACCAGCTCACGAATTTCGGCCCGCTTGGGCCCCGAGGGGGCTTGGACCTTCAGCAGCAAAAGATCCCGTTCGACGAAATCGCGACTGCTGACATCGATGACACGGACGACCGTGACAATCTTCTCCAACTGCTTGCGTACTTGCTCCAGCACTCGATCGTCGCCGACGACGACAAAAGTCATACGAGAGAGCGTCTTGTTTTCGGTTTCACCGACTGCGAGCGAGTCGATGTTGAAGCCACGCGAGGCAAGCATCCCAGAAATATGGGCGAGTACCCCGGGAACGTTCTGGACCAGAGCGGAGAGAACGTGTCGCTGAGTGGGGCTGGGCATCAGTCCGGTTTTGACCGTGAAAGGGAAAGAAAGTCCTGAAATTTGAGCCCGGTAGGATAATTTTGAGAGGTCAGACCAGCAAGGGCCTGATCCCCGGCGCTCCCGGTGCACCTTACACCCGGGCAGAGGGGAACCGCTGTGGGGACAGACAGGGGTGTCCCCGTCGGGGTTCAGTCCGGACGGCCGCGCGGCGTTGCGCCCCGCATTTTCCAGGTTCAAGCTGCGGTTGCGGACCTGAAAACGACGCCGCCCCCCCACCCGAGAGCTCGTGCAGTTTTTAAGTCGTTGACAACAAAGAGTTTTCGTCACTCTCTCCCCGGGCATTGGTATCTACACGTCTGAAGTAACCCTCCCTGGCAGGGAGGGTCGAGCGCAGCGAGGGGAGGGTCTGTCCCGTTACGCCGACGGGGTCGGATCTGCCTGAAGTGAACGTGGAGATTCCCACCGGGGTCCGAACAGCTCTTCGAATCTGAAGAGATGGTCCTCGTTTCCGCGGAGAAATCGGATGTGTTTGAATCGCTTCCCGCTGGTTGCCCTGTTCCCACTGGTCCTGCTGGCGTCCACGCCATCGGCGGCCGTGGACGCGACGGCGGAAGACTGGACGAGCGTGGCCCCACGCGAGGAGATTGAACCGATCTTTCAATCAAAGCCTTCTGCAGATGGGGACCCGACCGGGCTTGAACTCATCATCCGAGCGGACGATCGCCAGGGGCTCAGCGGGCATTGGCGACGCAGCGTCCCCGTCGTCGGCGGTCGGCACTACCAATTCTCGGTGCTGCGGAAAACCGACGGGATCGAACACCCCCGCCGCTCCGCGATCGCGCGGCTGCTGTGGCGTGACAAGAACGGCCAAAAAGTCAAACATGCCGCGCCGGCAATCGACTCCTTTCGCCGCGGGATTCGGCCACAGTCGGAACCGGAGTTTCCCGCGGTGGTGGTCAGCAGCACGTACACCCGGTCGACCGACGACTGGATTCGATCAGCGATCTACGGGCTGGACGGTTCGACCCTCGCCGCCGCAGAAGAATTCGGAACGATTGCGATCGCCGAGGTCGACTTGAATCAGACGCATCACTGGCACTCCCTCGGCGATTTCAAAGCCCAGCTTCCCGCCCATCGTCCGGTGGCGGTTGGAGAGGGAGTGGCAGAATTATACGGGGCAGAATGATGTTCTGACCGCTCAGATCGCAGAGCCAGATTCATTCTGCCACTTCATCATTCTGCCAACCATCGAGTCCACTCAGCGAGCGTCTTCCACGCGCTGCTTCCAGGTTTCATTGCCGATCACCTCGCTGATAAACATCTGCTGGGCGACCAGAATCGATTGATGCAACTGTTCCGCGGTCGCCTTGCCGGCTTCGTTTTCCACCGTCAGTGTGCCGGTCGCGTCACGCAAAAACTCCACCTTGTAGCCTCGGTGAAAGGCTTGGCGGGCGGTTGTGTCACAGCACATGTGGGTCATGTATCCGGCGATGCTGATCGTGTCGGCAGCGGTCTTGTTCAGCCAATCCTCCAACTCGGTTCCGGTAAACGACCCGGGCCATTGCTTGTCGATCAGCACATCACGGGGGCGCGATTGGACTTCGGGGTGCAATTGCCACATCTCGGAATCCTTGCGAAAAATCGGTGATTCGGGATCGGCTTGGTGGTGACGAATGACGGCGGTGGGCACCTCCGCTTCGGCCGCCCGATCCATCACCTCCAGAATGCATTCGAGGTGTCCTGCGGGATGAGAAATCGGCAGTGCTCCGTCGAAATACTCGCGTTGAACATCGATCACCAATAACGCTCGGGACATGCGGTGGTCTCCTGAAAGATCCTGCGGCGGAGGGAGTTCAGTTGGCGACGGGTTTCGGCGGAGCCACCGCCGGTATCGGCAAATCCTTTGCGGCCGGCCGATAGTAGTCCGCCGCATCGACGGGTGCATCCACCGCGGGCTCGGCGACTGGTGCCGACAGAACCGATGCCTGGCCGGGCTGCAACGCCATCGGCGCGGCGGCACAACCGCTATCGCAGCCCGCTCCGGCCCCACAGGAACCTGTGCACGAACCGGGGCAGCAGCCGCAGCGGTCCTTCTTTTCCGCCGTCCAGGTGTACTTGCAGGCGGGGCACTTGTACTTTTCAGTCTTTAGCACGCAGACCTTGCGGACGCGGGCTCCGTTGTGCACGCACGCGGTGCAACCGAGTCCGTCGCAGGCATCGCACGATGCACAGGCAGCCTTCTTGGCTTTCTGCCACGGAAAGACAACTCGCGGGATACAGATCGCTTTGGATTCGACAGTAAAACAAGTCTTTTCCTCTTCGACCTGTTCGGCATCGAGTTTGCACACATGGTCGCACACGGGGCAGCACGCACAGCCGGTTTGATCGAGCAGTTTACCGCCGAGGGCAAACGCAGTGTGGCAATCGAGCAGACAGAGCGTGGCGGCCAGCAACAGGGCGGCCAGAATGTTTTTTTGAATGGACATGACTTCTACTTAAAATGGAGTGGTTTGTGAAAACACCCGTTGGGGCGTCTGACATCGAACGGATCGTTAGAAGTCGATCATGTAGCGGAAACCGAGAATACTGAAATCGCCATCGATACCGGCGGCCAGCGGCACGGCCGAGCGACCTTGGCCGGCGTTCTCGATTTCACCCATCACCATGTTGGCTTGGATCTTGGAGTACGCGGTCCAGTACCAGTTCAGACCGGCCGTCAACGCATACCCTTGTCCGCCGCGGATATCGGAATCGGACAAATCCAGGTAGTCCGCACGCAGCCCCATGCCCAACGCTCCCCAGCCCCGGCCGGTGCCGCCGGTGCAGCGATCGACGACGAAGAAGTTTTCGAAGGGTTTGACGCGATCGATCGTTCCCGCACTTCGCTTCAGCGGGACGTGCTCTCCGGTCAGGAAGTAGTGTGCGAACAGATAACCGCCGTGGAACGTGAGGTCACTGCCATTGAATCCGCCCAAGGCGTCACGCTGCATCCAGGTGGTGAAGTATTCACCGGTGATCTGCAACGCGCCGATGTTCAACATCGACTCGAATGCCAATTGTTGGTAGCCCTCGGCACCGAGGATCCGTCCGGTGTCCCACCATCGTGAATCGCTCCGCGCCAACGGCCGGGTTCGGAAACGACCTTCGTTGGCGTTTTGGTCATTGTCCAATTGGCCGTCGCCGTCGGTCTGATTGACCGACCCGGCGATCGCACAGTGCCAATAACCGCGACCGCCGCTGATGTCGTCGTACCAGGGACTAGCCGACAGGCGGCCATACAAACCGGCTTCGTCAAAGTCACCGCGATAGCGTCCGTCTTGGCTGATGTTCTCGAGCAGAAACGCACCATAGCGCCAGTGCACCGATTCGTCATCGGTCAAGCCATACATGCAAACACCCAACCGACGGGCATCTTCGTTGAACGTTTCCACCGCCAAGGGCCGTTCGGCAAAGACGTTATGACGGCTACTGTTGAGGTGATCCAAGCCGATCGGACGTTTTTGGTTCCCGATCAACAGGACTTGGTTGTGCGGCAGATCGGTGAATCCGAGATACACGTCCTTCATTTCCGCCGAACTGGGATTGTTGAAGTCGATCTGGATTCGATACTCCATGTTGCCGGGCACGTCGCCGGAAAGCTCCAATCGAATCCGCCGGAAATCCCAACGGTCTTCCGGATCGTCCGTCGGATCGCCCGTTTCCAACTGGTTGATCCCTGCATCGCTGTCCAGGAAGTTCCAGTTGTCCAAGTGAACCCGCCCGTTGATTTTCAGCGCGGGCTTCTTCTTTTTGGCGTCGGCGTCGCTCTTCAGCTTGTCCTGGTACTTTTCCCAGGAAGACTCCAGATCGCCGACGCGACCGAGCAGTTTCTCGTAGTCCTTGAGGGGAACCGTTTCGCCTTCAACGACCGCATCGGACGCGGAAGGCTCGGCCCCCGAATCAATCAGCCCGGCATCATCGATCGGATTCAATCGGGCGGTTTGATAGACCGGCGCCGCGCTGTCGCTCGGCATGCCAAAGAATGTGTCGTCGGCGTTGACCGCCGCCGTGCCAAAGCACGTCGCCAGCGCCAGTGCGAGCGAAAATCGCCGCGAGCGCGCACCATCAGTTTTCTTCATCGCTTCGTTTTCATCCGTGAACAGACGCGACGAGCGTGAAGTACCGATCCATCAGTACCTGATTAGCCACTCGCCCTGAGTTGATGGGAACAGGCTCGGCAAACAAGCCCTTTCCCAGTTCAGCCATCGTCGTACGCGGCATAAGACAATTCGTCGGTGTACAAAGTTTTGCCGCTGACACGGATCCCCCACTGTGGCGACGCGTTCGATCGTTGCTTGCCGATTAAATCGCAACACCGTCACCATCGATACGCCTTGACGCGATTCGCCGTCCTGTTCCCCCGAATCGTCGCAGCTTCCCGCCCATGCGTCGGATCATGAAGATCGCGTGAAGCAAGTGTGAAGAAAGGGCGATCACGACGCGATCAGCGCGAGGTAGCGAATCAACCGATGCGGCGACTGAGAATCCGTGTTGTCCACCGCAATCGTCAACAATTCGCCGGCCGCCTTTTGCCGCTGCGGCTCGCCGACTCCCGCAGCATCAAGCCGACGGATCATCTCCTGACAGACCGCTTGAGTGAAGACGGAGCGGGAGGTGGATCGGTTGTTGATCGCCCGCAGTGCCCCGATCACGGCGGAGTCGTTGAGCGCGGCCTCTCGTTCAGCGACGCTGAGCACGGCTTCGATCAGCAACTGGGGGACATCGACACCATCCGGCTGACGTCGATTCGCGTCGCTTGTGTCGGTCTGCCTGTCGTGCCCGCAACCGGCCAGATTTCGGCGGCGACGGCGGCGATCGGCGGCCTTGAGATTGGATCGTAACTTCGGTGATTTCGGCATGGAACGGCACCGCCGGCGAAGACAGGGAGAAGCTCAGGTTCGTTGGTAGTAATAGGCAACGCGTCAAGTGCGAGTGTAATCCGTCGACAGGTCAGAAGAAAACTTGCGTGTCCGTTCCGCCCCCCCCACATAAGCGTTGCCGTTTCTGTCGGTTGTGCCGCGGAGGATGAGTCGATCCCACGGTGGTGCCGCAGGATTTGAAACACAGGGACCATTCAATGAGCTAGCTTCCAGAAGCCATTTCAGACAGACCGCTCCTTGGGCCCGCTTTTTCGCATGATCCACGTTCAACATCTGACCAAGACGTATGAGGATCTCCAGCGTGGCCGCTTTGTGGCCGTTGACGGCATCTCGTTTTCGGTGCAGAAGGGCGAGATTTTTGGTTTGCTGGGGCCCAACGGGGCGGGCAAAACCACGGTGCTGCGGATCTTGAGTACGGTGCTCGAACCCACCGAGGGCATCGCCACCGTCGCCGGGTATGACGTGGTTCGCGACTCGGCCGCAGTCCGTCGGCACATCGGGTTCGTCAGCAACAACACGGCCATCTACGACCGCATGACCGCCTGGGAGATGGTGGAGTATTTCGGACGACTTCACGGGATGAAGTCCACGACCTTAAAAAGGCGTTTGGAAGACCTGTTTGATCAATTGCGAATGAACGACTTTCGCGATGTTCCCGGCGGCAAGATGTCCACCGGGATGAAGCAAAAGGTCTCGATCGCACGGGCGATGATTCACGACCCTCCTGTGCTGGTGTTTGACGAAGCGACGCTGGGCTTGGATGTGCTGGTCGCCCGCAATCTGCTGGGCGTGATTCGATCGCTGCGTGAGGCCGGCAAGTGCCTGATCTTCTCGACGCACATCATGAGCGAAGTGGAACGGTTGTGCGATCGGATTGCGATCATGTATTGCGGCAAGATTCTCGACAGCGGCACCCTCGAAGAACTTCGAGACCGCCATCGCGAAGATGACTTTGAAGAGCTTTTCTTTGGGTTGCTCAGCCAACACGAACAAGAGATGCGCGTCGGCGGACGAATCGATCATCCGTCGGCGGCCAACCATGGGGTGGGAGAACAACTGGTATGAGCGATTCGTCCCGAGCGATTCGACGGCAAGCCGAACTGGCAGGCAAGCCTCGCGCGTCCGCGGTTTGGCTGATCTACATGCGTGAGATGCGGGACCAACTGCGCGACCGCCGAACACTGTTCACCATCGCCGTGCTGCCCATCATGCTGTATCCGCTGGTGGGCATGCTGCTTTTGCAGATCGCTCAGTTCACCCGCCAAAACCCGACCTCGGTCTGCCTCATCGGCACCGAGAACATCGAAGGGGCACCGCCTCTGTTCGAGGGCGAAACGTTTGCCCCCGAATTGATCGAGCAACCCGATGCGTTGGAGCTTCTGACCTATCGCTGGGACGAACTGTCGGCCGATCGCCCGGTTCGTGACAAAGCCAACGAGTGGGTCAAGACCGGGGCGTTTGATTTGGTCGTGTTGATCCCGCCGGGCTTCAAAGACAACGAACTGATGGGCGACCTGGTCGGGACAGAAACGAAATCGACGTCGGCAGAGGAGAACGGCGAATCGGACATCGAACTGTTGTTCAACGTGGGCAGCGACCAGTCCGTCGTCGCCAGACAACGTGTCGCCGGGGTGCTGGCGGCCTGGCGTGGCGAATGGATCAAAGAGCGTTTGTCCGGCGTCGGCATCGATGCCGAAATGTTGCTGCCCTTTGAGTGGTCCGACACCGACATCGCTCCCGAACGGACGCGTGAAGCGGCGTTTTGGAGCAAGCTGCTGCCGTTCATCATGCTCGTCTGGGCGATGACCGGAGCGTTTTATCCCGCCGTCGACTTGGTCGCCGGAGAGAAGGAACGGGGAACACTGGAAACGCTGCTGTGTAGCCCCGCGCTGCGCAGCGAAATCGTCTGGGGAAAACTGGGCGCGGTCGCTTCGTTCAGCATGTTGACCGCGCTGCTCAACGCCGGAAGCATGCTGCTGACCAGCTCACTGGTCTTTCAGCACATGGGTGTCGGCGGTGCCGGCGCCGCGTTGGGCGCGCCGCCACTGGTGCCGATGCTTTGGCTGTTCGTCGCACTCGTGCCGCTGTCCTGCCTGTTCAGCGCGCTTGCCCTCGCGGTCGCGGCGATGGCGCAAAGCAGCAAAGAGGGTCAGTACTATCTGATGCCGCTGATGATGGTGACGTTGCCGTTGGTGATGTTACCGATGCTGCCCGGCACGACGTTGAACATCGGCACCAGCCTGATTCCCGTCTCCGGGATGTTCTTGCTGGTCCGCGCCTTGGTCGAAGGCCAATATGGGACCGCATTGTTCTATGTTCCGATGGTGGCAACGGTCACCGGTAGCTGTTTGTGGCTGGCCGCCCGCTGGGCCCGACGCCAATTCGAAGATGAAGCGGTGTTGTTCGGCGGCGGCGAACAATGGGAACTGGGGATGTGGGTGCGGCACTTGTGGCGAGATCGTCAAATCGCGGCAACACCCGCGCAGGCCTACGCCTGTGGGGCGATCGTGCTGGTCACCCTGTTCTTTGCCCGTCTGACAATTTCGGAAATGCCGCAGGACTTTGCCGGCATCGCGAAACTGGTGATGATGCCACAGGTTTTGATCGTGTTCCCGGCGCTGATCATGGCGACGATGCTGACGACCTCGGTCCGCCAGAGTTTGCGACTGCGGATGCCACACTGGACCACACTACCGCTGGCGGTCCTGTTCGGTATCACGCTGCACCCGAGCTATGTGATGCTGTCCAAGATGATCAATCACGTCTATCCGGTCAGCGAAGAAGCGGCCGCGGCGATGAAACCCTTCGCCGAACAGATCGCATCGGCGCCCTGGGCGGCGGTCGTGCTGCTGATGGCGTTGGTGCCGGCGATTTGCGAAGAACTCGCGTTTCGAGGATTCATCTTCGGCGGACTGGTTCGCGAAAAAGGCAAACTCCGCGCGGTCGTGTTGACCGCCATCATGTTCGGAATCTCACACGGCGTTTTGCAACAGTCGATCGCCGCATCCGTGATGGGCATCGCCCTCGGCTGGATCACGCTGCGAACCGGAAGCATCGTCCCCTGCATCTTGATCCACTTCACCAACAATGCGTTATCGGTTTCGTTAGGCCGCATCGCGGACAGCGGTTGGTCGGCCGCGCCCGTCTTTCTGACCCAAACCGAACTGGGTCCCTCGTATCAGCCGTTTTGGACGCTGATCAGCATGGGGATCGCGGTGACTTGCCTGCTGTACTTCGGAACGGTTTCGCCGGCGACCGATGAGAGCGAATCGGAATTGGTCGGTTCACACCACGACTATGTCGACCCCACGGCGTCACTCGCCTCGGCCTAGCGTTTTGTCGACATTTCAATTGAGGGTGCCGCGGAAAAGGGGTCAGGTACCAAAAATGCGAAGCACCCGTTGGGCCATTTGGTTTTTGGTGCCTGACCCCTTTTCCGCTCGATAGTCTCAGTCCGTTTGAGTCCAATAACGAAACGCCCGCATGGTTTGGCGGGCGGCTTCGTGGGGATCGGGCCACGGAAACGCTTCGGCACACAAGTAGCCTTGGTAGTCGATCGCCCGTAGCGCTTCGATGATCCGTCCGTACTGCATGTGACCGCAACCGACCGGCCGGCGGTTGCTGTCGACGAAGTGAATGTGGCCGACCAACTCACCGCCGTGGGTCAAGGCTTCGGCGATGTCGGTTTCTTCGATGCCCATGTGAAACAGGTCGCACAGCAATCGCACGTTGGATGTCGACAGCGATTGCAGCAGTTCGACGCCTTGGGCGACGGTGCAGCACTGATTGGTCTCGTAGCGATTGAGCGGCTCATAGATCAACGGCACGCCGTACTGGCTGGCGTGCTGCCCGCCGTCTTCGAGCGCTTCGGCAAGGTACGCCCGGGCGGTTTTCGAATCGACGTCGGCGTCACTGCGCCCCTGCATCGAACCGATGATCGCCATCGCGCCGAATCCGCCGGCGGCGTCGATGATGGTGCGAACGAACGCGCGGGCGTCGGATCGTTTCTTCGGATCGGCATCGGCCAACTGCAGCCGATGTTTCACCCAACCGGCGCCGGTACCGAGTGCGGCCAGTCGAACGCCCGCGCCGTCGAGCAGATTGCCGAGCGAATCCAAGTTCAGCGATTCCACCGAGGGGGCAAAGATCTCGACGGCGTCGTAACCGAGTTCGCCGGCAAACGCGATCGATTTTTCGAGTCCGTCCCAAAGGACGAACGGCCCACCGCGAGCTTCTTCGACCAACGAAATGGTAATGCAAGATTTCATGTGACAGGGGGAAAGAGGAGATGAAGAAACGGACAAACTCAGTACTCAGTACTCAGTACTTGAAACTTCCCTCAACCGTCGTTGTTTTCGGGGCGTCCCTCGACGTAGACCCAATTGTGAATCGGTTTGAGGATCTCTTTGACTTCGGCGACCAGGGTTTCATCCAGGGGTTCGTCGAGCCAATCGCACCAGCCGGCGACGCGATCGGGGTTGGCCGATCCGACGACACAACTGGCGAAGGATTCGTTGGCGGCGGAATACTGCAGTGCCAACTTTGCGATATCCGATCCCCGCTCGCGGCAGTGGGCGGCGGCCGCCTTGGCGACCTCACGCACCTGGTCGGTCGCTTTGTGCCACGACGGCAAGGGGGCGTCGGTCAGCAGCCGTGCCGAAAACGGGGCCGCGTTGATCAGCCCGACCCCGGCGTCGCGACAGGGCTCGACCAGGCTCAGTGCCATGTCATTCTGCAGCGTGTAGTGGTTGTAGGTCAAAATGACATCCAGCTCGCTGCGACGAATCATCTCGTGAAAGATCTTCATCGGGTATCCGCTGACCCCGACAAATCGAACCTTGCCTTTTTCCACCGCTTTCTTCAGGGCGGGGATCGTTTCATTGACGATCTGATCCAGGTCCACGAATTCGATGTCGTGACAGAACACCATGTCCAAATGGTCCAACTGCATTCGCTCGAGCGAGATATCGATGCTTTCGGCGACCCGGCGGGCTGAAAAGTCGAAGTGCTGGGGAGCGAAGCGGCCCAGTTTGGTGCTGAGATAAAAGGAATCGCGTGGCAGCTGCGGCAGCACGCGTCCGAGCATGATTTCGCTCATCCCGCGCCCATAATAGGCCGCGGTGTCGATGTAGTTCATACCACGATCCAGCGCGACGTTCACGCATCGCAGCGCCTCCGACACATCGATCGGGCGGAACTCGGCTCCGATCGATGAGGCTCCGAATCCGAGCACGGACAGTTCCAAACCGGTGTTTCCAAGTGGGCGTTTTTGCATCCTGAATGTCTCCTTTTTGTTTCGATCGCTTGAGCGTTGAACCTACCACACAATGGCCACCGCTGGACACCACCGCCAACGCGTTGCGGATCGATACGTCGCAGCGCGACAGGAGGTATCGGACACCGATTGTGGACGATCCGCCTTCTCGTCGCCGGATCCGGCAAATGCGATCCATGGGTCAGAACCGGCACAGCCGATTCGATCGGATTGAGGAAAACGGCCAAACCCCGATGAAGCGATTGATAGGATTCGCTGCCCACCGCACGCGAACCAAGAGTTCCGCAGAATCTTACTTTCGTTAGGCGGAGTGCCATGAGTTCCAACGTTTCCTCGATCAATCATCCATCGTCCCGCCCGGGGATCCCGATCCCGGCGGTCAACGCCCCCTTGGTCCTCGACTCGCAGGTTCGCGTCGAACGCCGCCAGGACGTCCCTCCCGGCAAGATCATGATCGTCGATGACGAGATCGCCAACGTGATGATCGCCAAGAAAATCCTGTCCCAGGCCGGGCACAGCGATTTTGAAACGACCACCGATTCGACGGTCGCGATGAATTTGATTCACACGCGCGAACCCGACGTCGTGTTGTTGGACATCAACATGCCGCACGTCGACGGGATTTCGATCTTGTCGCAGATCCGCAGTGTCGAAAAATTCAAACGCCTGCCCGTGCTGATCTTGACTGCGAACACTCACAGTGAAGTCAAATTGCGCTGCCTTGAACTCGGCGCGACGGACTTTTTGATCAAGCCGATCGACCCGATGGAACTTGCACCGCGGGTTCGCAATGCGCTGCAGAGCAAGATGTACCATGACCAGTTGTTCTATCATGCCGCGGAACTGGAAAAGATCGTGTTGCGACGCACGAAGGAACTGGAAAAATCGCGTCGTGAAGTGATCTACTCTCTGGCCCGTGCCGCCGAGCTGCGTGACAACGACACCGGAAACCACGTCATCCGCGTGGGCCGTTACGCGGGCGTGATCGCCCGAAACCTCGGTCTGCCGGAACGCTTCGTCGACGATCTCGAGCTGGCCGCCCAACTTCATGACGTCGGCAAGATCGCGATCCCCGACGCCATCTTGCTCAAGCCCGGCAAACTGGAACCGGAGGAATACGAGATCATCAAGGGGCACGTCAAACACGGACGCCAGATCATCAAGCCCTTCGCCGCCCACGACGCCGCAACGATGCGCAGCCACGTGCAAACCGGCTCGGAAATCCTCTCCGATGGAACCTCGCTGATGCGTTTGGCAGCCAGCATCGCGCAAACCCACCACGAGAAAGTGGACGGAACGGGCTACCCGATCGGACTGGCCGGTGACGACATCCCGATCGAAGGCCGGATCACCGCGGTGGCAGACGTCTTTGACGCCCTGTCCTCCGAGCGGCCCTATAAAAAGGCGATGCCTCGCGAGAAATGCTTCTCGATTCTCGAGGAAGGCCGCGGTTCCCACTTCGATTCCGACGTGCTGGACGCGTTTTTCGCCGGCGCCGCCGACATCGTTCGCATCCAGGTCGAGTTCGCCGACTACGCCTGATCGCATCCGGCTTAGAAAAAACACGAAACGCGACGAAGACCCTCGATCTCGTCGATTGAGTGTGATGCGGACAGATGCGGTCAGCGGATCGTTGTACGACGTCCTTTCCAGGTCGTCCCGACCAACCAGTACGACGTCCCTTCCGGGTCGTCGAGGAGAGTCCCGTGGAGAGTCCCGTGGAGAGTCCCACGGACGTCAGCCCGGAAGGGCCATCGTAGCTGCGAAAAGCCATCGCCTTGAGCTGGACGGTCCCGTGAGATCGGTTATCGATTCAGTGAGATCTCTTCCCAATCCAGGGGTGTCGGCGCCGCGCCCGTCGTGTTCCATGTTATCCTCTTGGACTTCGTTCCAAGCTGCTGGATTCTCGGCTCGTAGAATCCCAGCGGATGGAATCACAGCAGTGGACACGTTTAGAGAACATCAGCAGCGATGACAAGTGCGCAGTGTCGTTGGGGAATCCTCAGCTCGGCTAATATTGCAAGGAAGAACTGGAAAGCCATCCGATTGAGCGGCAACGGCGTCGTCCGAGGCGTCTCCAGTCGATCGGTCGAAAGGGCCCATCAATTCATCGCCGATTGTCAACACGAAGCTCCCTTTGAGGTGGTCCCCGACGCGTTTGATGGACACCAGGCACTGTTGGACTGTGATGAAATCGACGCCGTCTACGTCCCCATGCCGACCGGCAGTCGAAAAGAATGGGTGATCGCGGCGGCGGAAGCCAAGAAACACGTGCTGATCGAAAAACCGGTCGCTGTCAACGCCGCCGACGCGCAAGAGATGCGTGACGCTTGCGACGCCAACGGCGTTCAATTGATGGACGGGGTGATGTTCGACCACGGCAAGCGGATTCACGCCGTCGGCGAACAGGTCCGATCGGCATCGCTGGGCCAGATCCGCCGCATTCAAACCCACTTTTCGTTCACCGGCGATTCGGAATTTCAGTCCGAGAACATTCGCACCGACAGCATCTTGGAACCCCACGGATGCCTGGGCGACCTGGGCTGGTACTGCATTCGTTTCATCCTCTGGGCGAGCGGCTTTCGCGATCCTCTGGAAGTCTCCGGACGTACCCTCACCCGTTTGGCACGTGCAGGATCCGACGATTGGGTCCCGGGCGAATTCGTCGGCGAACTGATTTTCGATGGCGGACTGACGGCGGGTTTCTTTTGCTCGTTCTGCACCGCCAACCAGCAACTGGCAACCCTCTCGGGTGACTCCGGCTACCTGACGATCGATGACTTCGTGTTGCCGCTGTACGACTCCAAAACCGAATACCAAATCCATCGCCACGAGTTGCAGATCGACAATTGCCAATGGAATTTCCGTCGCCGCAGCGAAACGTTCCAGTGCGATGAATACCACAGCGGTGAATCCAACGCGCAAGAAGTCGAGATGATGCGGACGTTCAACGAGATCGCCCACTCCGGCAACCTCGATCGCGGCCTGGCTGACCGCGCGGTCCAAACCCAGCGCATTCTTGATGCGTGTCGGCGGAGCGATGCGTTGGACGGAAAACGAATCCCGCTCAACGAGTCCAACTGATCGGCACGACGAGCCTGCCCGTCGCTCGGGTTGCGTCCCCTTTCCCGCTTCGGCACGGTCCATGACGATTGCCACCTTTCTGTTCTTCACCGCCCTGGTCGCGTTTGCCACCTGGTGGGTCACCCGTGGCGGTGGCGAATCGACGGACGAGAGCTACTTTTTGGCAGGCCGATCGCTAACCGGTGTCTTCATCGCCGGTTCGCTGTTGCTGACGAATCTTTCCACCGAACAATTGATCGGGCTCAACGCGGCTGCCTTCACCGAAGGACTATCGGTGATGGCTTGGGAGGTCGTCGCGGGGATCTCTCTGGTCGCCCTGGCGCTGGTGTTTCTGCCGCGTTATTTGAAATCCGGGATCGCAACCATCCCACAGTTCTTTGAGCAGCGTTACGGCAGCGGCGTGCGAACCTTGACGACGTTTCTGTTCGTCGTCGCCTACATGCTGATTCTGTTGCCCTTCGTGCTCTACCTGGGCGCGAACGGATTGTCGGGAATGCTGGAACTGGAATCGCGGTTGAACATGACACAAATCCAAACGATCTGGACGGTGATCATTTTTATCGCAACGGTCGGTGGTGCCTATGCGATTTGGGGCGGATTAAAAGCGGTAGCGGTCTCGGACACGTTCAACGGTGCGGGGCTGTTGATCGGCGGTTTGATGATCACCTATTTCACGCTCGCCACGATCGCCGGGGAGGACGGCAATTTACTCACGGCGTTGTCGCTGATTGCCGACCGTGACCCGGACGCCTTCCGATCGCTCGGATCCGCCGATGAAGACGTCTCCTGGCCGACCCTCTTTACCGGGGTCTTGCTGCTGAATTTTTTCTATTGGTCCACCAACCAACAAATCATTCAGCGCACCTTCGGCGCCAAAAACCTGGCCGAGGGGCAAAAAGGTGTCCTGTTGGCCGCCTTCTTCAAAATCTTGGCGCCGCTGATTCTGGTGTTGCCCGGGATTGCGGCGGCGTACTTGGTTGCCACGAATCCCGAGTTTGCCGATCGCGTCGGAGCGAAGACCGACGGGGCGGCCAACCGGGCCTACGGCACGCTCGTGGTTTCCGTGTTGCCCGAGTCGTTGGTGGGATTTTTTGCCGCCGTGGTCGTCGGGTCGATCTTGTCGACGTTCAACTCGGTGCTCAACAGCAGCGCGACGTTGTTCTCCCTGGACATCTACAAAAAGTTCATTCGTCCACAGGCGTCGACGCACCAGATCGTGCGCTCCGGCCAGCTTTGCAGCTTTGTCGTCGCCGTGTTCGCCGTGATCGCCGCCCCCACGTTTTTCCATGGCCGTGAAGAGGTTTTTGGTTTCTTCCAAAAGCTCAATGGCATTTATTTCATCCCGATTCTGGCGATCATGTTGGTCGGCCTGACCAATCGCACCGTCGACGGGATGTCCGCGCTGATCACGCTGATCGTCGGTTTGACAGCAATGTCGATCGGTACGTTTTTGAGTGGTCAAAGCAAAACAGAGCCGGGCTGGGTGATCGGGACCTTCGGGTCGGGGTATCACTTCATGGGCGTCGTGTTTCTGGGGCTGATCGTGCTGCAACTGGTCCTCGGCGCGGTGGGTTTCCGCCGCAGCACGCCCTACGTCCAACAAGATGTGGGGGCGGTCGACCTGACCCCCTGGAAAGCCGCTCCCTACGTCGGCGGCGGCCTGATCCTGTTTGCCATCTCGCTCTATGCGGTCTTTGCGTTCTGATCGCTGGCGGTCGATCGCAGGCGGGCAGCGGATCCGACCGGCGATCAAGGGGTTTCGTCACGCTCCCCCCTGGGCGACGCTATCTGCACGTCTTTTGCATGTCAGAGGTTCCCGGGGCGGCGCAACCATCGCAAATGCTCGGTTTGCTTGCCCCGGGCGATGGAGCTACATGCTCTTGGGGCCAAAAGCGACTCGTGTAGATACCGAGGCGGCAAAGGGAAGTCAGCACGCCCAGGACGACGCATTGCGGGGACGCGATGTGCGCAAACGCCGCGATTCAACTTCTTCTGGCGCATACCGAGAATTTGCCTCCAGTGGTTCGACCGAGTCGTTTATACTGCGGCTGAAATTTGGCGGGGCTTTGCCACCAATGAGAACCGAGGCAGAAAATCTGGGCCAAGAGGGCTGCCGAGAGGCGAACGAGCGATTTTTGCCGAGCAACGATCCGAGCACACTGCTAGCGTCATCGCGATGGATGCACCTCCAGAGAACCCTCCCGCAAATCCGTCCGACGAAACCCAGGGCCGCCCGTCACGCAACGACGAAACGCGTTTATCCAACTCGCTTGAGTCGTGCATGGATTCGCCGCTGGTGGCGGGACAACACTTTGGCGATTTTCGCATTCGCGAACTGATCGGTCGCGGTAAGGCGGGATTTGTCTATTCGGCCGACGACTTATTGGCCAAGCGTCGCTGCGCACTCAAATTGCTGTGCCGCATGTCGTCTCACGATTTGTATCGCAACAAGCTGGGATTCCGCCGGATGTCTCCGTTCCGGCACCCCTGCCTGCTCCGCACCGATCGGATCGAAATCATCGAGAAGTACACCGTGCTTTCGATGGAAGAGATCGAAGGCGAGACCTTGTATGCGGCGGCACTGCGGCTCAAAGAATTGCCTCCGCCGGAAGCCTATCGCCGGCTTCATTCCCTGCTGCACGACTATGCCGTCGGATTGGCGATCATGCACTTCGGCGGCCTGGTGCATCGCGATTTAAAACCGACGAACTTGATGGTCCGCAACAACGGGCACGGCGTGATCGTCGACTACGGCTTGGTCGCCAACTGCGATCCGGAAACCGATCCCTATGGTCTGCGTCCCTACATCGCCGGTACCCCGCGTTACTTTTCTCCGGAAGCGTTATGGGAACAGAGCTACACGCCGGCGGGCGATGTGTTCAGCTTGGGCCTGGTGATGCTGGATTGCCTGAACGAGATCTCGGGAAGTGATCGCTGGCTGCGTCAGGGCGATTTCGCCGACTGGGTACGTGATGAAGATGAGCAAACGATTGCCGATGCCGTCTCGGGCATGGATGAAGACGTCCCGCCGCTGCTTCGAATGGCCGTCGCCGGCATGCTCAATGCGAACCGTACCGAGCGCCCGTCGTCCCTTGAAATTGTCGCGATGACGAAGACCGATGACAATCCGATTCGCTTGGTGACCACGCATCATCTGTTCGGCCGCGAACGCGAGTTGGAACAGTGTGAACGGTGGATCCGTGAAATCTATCGTGGCCGCACCGGACGGCTGCACCTCCACGGCGAAGCGGGTGCGGGCAAGACGCGATTGCTGGATGAACTCGAGCGTCAACTTCGACAGAACAACTGGGGCCAAGTCTTTCGGGTCAAGTGTCGATCACGCGAAAACCAGACGCTGCAGGTGATGGACCAAATCGCCGATCAAATCGCCCAGCGTTACTCCCGTTCCGATCGGGACGCGCTGAGACTCGATCCGGTCAGCGCCTCGATCCTGATCCATTCGTTCCCCCAGTTGCGTCACGTCATCGTCACGGACCTCGCCGAAACGCCCGACATGTTCTCCGCGGCTCCGGAACGACTCGACGCACTTTCGGCCGCGGCACGGCTGAGCCGTCAACTGCGCAAGGTCGGTCCGCTGATCATCATCATCGATGACGCCCAGTGGTCCGACCACGACAGCGACACCGTCTGGGACGAGTTGCAAAAGGACACCGATGGTTTTTTGGGAATCATCACGTCCTCGCGAAAACCGGAAACCAATCAACGCCAAGCGGCCGACCAGTGCATTCACATCGGTCCGTTACCGCCCGAGGCGGCGCTGTCGTTCTTGCAAACCGCGGCGACGCGTTGGGATGCCAACATCAATCCCGCCGGACTGCAGGAACTGGTCGACGTCTCTCGCTGCAACGCGTTCCGGTTGCAAGAGCTGGCCGAAGAGTTTCGCCCCGAAGGGATGCTGCACCAGGTCGAAGAATCCAACGACGCCTCGATCTCGAACCTGGGTGACGTCGATCGATTCTGGCGTGCCCGATTCGACCGCTTGAGCGACGATGCCAAATCCATTCTCGCCTTCATCGTGACCGCGGCGGCCCCGGTTTCGATCAGCCAGCTGGCGGACTTGACCGGACGAGGCGAACAGGTCGATGTGTCCGTCTTCGAATTGGTCAACCAACGCCTGGTCAATGACGACGCCACGGGAAAAGAATGCATCACTGTCGTTCATGACAAGATTGCCGACGGATTGATCGAAAACCTGGACACCAACGAACTCCACCAAGCCCACCTGGCCTGGGCGGACTTGTTATCCAAACTGAATCGACCGCGTGATTTCGCTGCCCGCATTGCCGGCCATTATTATGCCGCCGACCAGGAGGGCCGGGCACTGCCGTTCGCGATCATGGCCGCCGAGAATGCCGACCGCGCCTTTGCCAAATCGGAGGCGGGCGAGTGGCACGAAAAGGTGCTACGCCAAGTCACCGGGGATGCCCGCGAGAAACACTTGCGAGATGCCGCACGGTGTTTCCACGAAGCCGATTTGCCGGAGAAAGCGGCCCACTACTATCTCGAGCTCTCCGAAGGGGCGACCGACACGCACGAACGCCTGCGATTCCAAACCCTGGCGCTGCAACTGCTGCTTCGAAGCGGGCAAATGGACCGTGCCCGGCCGCTGTTGGCCGACCTGTCAAACCAGTTTTCGATCCCCTTCGCCCCGGGGTCCGGAGAAAGTTCGCTCCCCGATGTTCGCGTGCAACTTGCCCGTCTGGCCGACCGCCTGAGCGACATCAGCGAACTCGAGTTGCACCCTCCAGACGCGGTGCACGGCGACGATCGAGAAACCGCCGAGGAGGCGACACAGCGACAAGATTTCGTACACCGACATGATTCCGTCGAAGCCTGCGAACTGCATTTCTGTAGCGAAATCAGTCGTTCGATGGCGATGCTGGACTTTCGGGGCACGCTGCAATTGGTGCTCCACGGCGCCAACCGGGCGTTGGAACATGGATCGACCAACGAGCGGATTCATTTCGGCGCGATGGCACATGTCTGGACCTCGCTGGTGTCCGCCGACCAGACCAGCGATCAGTCTCAAAGCCGTGAATCCCTTGACTCCCTGTTGGCCTGCCTGAACCATCAACCGGCCGGCGAGATCACTGCGGAGATCCGATCCGGGATCGCATTCACCGAATCGCTGGCGATGCGATGGGGTGCCGTCCCCGATGCCGTCGATTCCTGCGTGGTCGATTTCATCGCCGCTTCCAAACCGCTGCGTTTCGAAATCGCACACACCCGATGGCTACGCCTGTGGGCCGACTGGCACCTCGGACGCTGGAACGAAATGCAGTCGATGGTCCATGAAATGGTCGACGATGCGAAGCGTCGTAACGATTCCTACCAGCAGCTGGTCGCAACGGTCGGCTATGGCGGAAATGCCTTGCTGTTGTCCGACAGCGTCGGCGAACTGCAGCAGCTTTGCCGCGACAACCGTCGCATCAAGACCGACACCGGGAGCGTCGAGCTGATCGATTTCTTTGAGTGGATGCAAACGGTTCAGCAGTCCCTTTACCTGGCCGACTTCGACGCCGCGTCACGGCTGGTGATGAAGATGCGACGGTCCATCGAAAGCTCGCCGGTCGGACAGATCTTGCTGGTCCGAGTGACCTTGGATTACTTCACGGCGTTGGTTTCGCTTCACCTGCGCGGACAATCATCCGCCGGCCCGCTGACCGACCCCGCAGTCGTTGAAGCCTGCATCGGTCGCTTGGAAATCCAGACCTCCGGCTTCGGACGGATGCTGGCCGCACTGCTCCGCGGAATCGATAAACGCCAGGGCGACGAACGGGAACAGGCGATCGAGGCATTTCAGCGAGCGGCAGAATTGGCAAGCCGACACGGTTTGTTTCCGTATCAACTGGCCGCTGAAGACGGTTTGCTGAACTGCGTCAAACCCGAGGCGGACGCCGATTCGCTCTGTCAGCAGATGCTCAATCAGCGGATTCAGCATCCCGAAAAACTGGAACGCCTCTACACGGTCGCCCCACCGCGCAACGCTGTAAAGCATGGTTAGCGGCAGGGCGCAAGCCCTCCGGTCTGTCACGGTGTTTTTGAAGCGCGACCGGACGGCTCGCGCCGTTCCGCTAAAACACTGGGAGTTCATTGGTTAGCGGCAGGGCGCGAGCCCTCCGGTCTGTCACGGTGTTTTTGAAACGCGATCAAGCGATCGCCACGGATGTCGGTTATCCCCTGGCGAGATTGCATTGCATCAATCCTTCGCGACCTACACTTTCAAGGTGATCGACGAGTCACCCGATCTGAATCCATTCTGCAAACCCTCCACCTCCGACCCTGTTTCGCACTCATGACAAGTTGCCCGCCGTGCGAACCGACTTTCGATGGTAACGAGAGGGCCAACTTTCAGTTCGAAATCCCTCGATTTTCCGCGACCGCATCGCAACTCGTTGACACGCTGAACCAAAGCAAGGCGAATGTGCCTGCAGTCGTTGAGTTGATTGAATGTGAACCGACGATCAGCTCACAGGTGCTGGGACTCGCCAATAGCCCGATCTACGGCGCAAGTCGTGCGATCACCACGATCGGACACGCGATCGTTGTCCTCGGTTTTCGCTGCGTCGCCCAGCAGGCGATCGCGTCGGCGTCTGGGGCCCTTTTCAAGGCGAAAAGCGGAGCCTGCGAAGCCCATCGCCTGGACACCTACATCCAGTCACTGGGCGTCGCCACGACGGCGCGGTTTATCGCCAAACGGACCAAGATCAGCAATCCGGACGAAGTGTTTTTGTGTGGCGTGGTCCACGACATCGGCAAACTGATTCTCTTTCAACATGCCGGCGAAGAATACGCTGGCATGCTCGATGAGTCTCCGCACGAAAAATCGTTGGCACCTGAAATCGAATCGTATGGGATTACGCACGCGACTCTCGGTCGTCAATGCGGCGTCGCATGGTCTTTGCCGACCCAAATGTGCATCACCATCGCGAATCACCATCTGTCACTCAACGAGGCCGCTGACCCGCTTTCCCGAACACTCATTTGTGCCGCCTATCTGGCGAAAAAATGGCAACTCGGATTTTGCGAAGACGCATTCAGCGAAGATCCTGAATTAGAGAGTGAGCTTTGTGATTTCCAAAATCCTGACTTGGCGGCCGAGTGTCGCGAGCAGTTTGAAGCGATCCGCAACATCTGTCTTTCATAGAGCGTGCTGTGGAAACGTACCGTCTTCAAAGAACGCTGACCGTCCTGGTGAGTTGCCTGATCGTCACCGGCTCGATCGGATTCGTCACGATCGAAGGCTGGTCGTTTGCCGATTCGCTTTACATGACGATCATCACCATGTCGACGGTTGGCTTTGGCGAAACCAACGAGTTGACGCCTCATGGTCGCGTCTTCACCTCGTCGCTGATCTTGGCCTCGATCGTGTTGATGGCTTGCTGGACCGCTGGCATCACCAGTTTCTTGGTCAACGGTCAACTGAGTGGACAGTTTCATCGCCTTAGGACCAAAAAGAAGATCAACCAAATGAACAACCACGTCGTCGTTTGTGGCGGTGGAGCAACCGCACGCACCCTGATTCATCAATTGAAAGTGCAGGGCAATGAGATCGCCGCGATCGTCAAAGAGCCCGGTGAAGTTGCGATGACGCAGCGTTTTTTTCCGGACATTCCGTTGATCGAGGCCGATCCCAAATCCGAAATGGCGTTGATCGACGCGAATATCCTCGAGGCAGCACACCTGGTCGCCGCGACCGAATCCGACTTTGACAACCTGTTGATCGTGATCAGCGGAAAAGGACTCGGCACCGAACTGAAAGTCATCAGCGTGGCTGAGAACCCCGAATTGGCCAACCGAATGCTAAAGGTGGGGGCCGATGAGGTGGTCTGCCCGCTGGTGATCGGCGGTGAACGGATCGCGTCGATCATCAACGAAACCGCCGGCAAAGAAGAATTCGTCGTCGCCACGGTGTGAAACTTCGATCGCCGCGACAACGGCCGTTTCGGGCTTTTCGCATCCCAAGGGGACAATTCGCGACATTCAGCCGGTTTCCGCTGGATTCGTGTTGGCCAATCCTTGCGGCGCGTGTACTCTCCCTACATCAGTGAGACGGACAAGGCGCTCGCTGAGACGATGGATCGGCCAGATCAAAACGAGAAACGTCATGGACGTTTGCTGGCCCACGCGAGCCGAATCGTTGAGTTGGATGCTCAACAGGCCGCGACTGCGAGTTTCGAACTGAACGAATTCGCGCTCCTTGCTGCCTTCATTCGGCCACGTTGGCCGCTCTTTGAAAGCTGATTGCATCGATTCGATGCAACCCTCCCCGGGACTTTCTTGTTTGTCCGGGAGATCGAGCATTTCTTTCCATGCTGAAGTTGCGTCATGACATGACGCCATGAGCAGTCGGACATGTTTCGAAAACGCGAGTCGGTCTATCGAGACACGGCCACCCCAACACATCGGGATTCCCGCGGCAAAGTTGTTCCGCGGGACTCTCACACAAACGATTGAAGAGACGTACGTTGAAATCATTTCAAGAATTGGAATTGTTCGAGTCACTGGAAAAAAGATTGGCCGAATTGGACTACACCGTCCCGACCCCGATCCAAGCCCAAACGATTCCCGCCGCCATTGAAGGCAAAGACATCTTGGGTTGCGCCCAAACCGGCACCGGCAAGACCGCTGCGTTTGCGCTACCGATCCTCGACTACCTCGGGCACGAATCCCCCCGCGCCGCGCCGGGACGCCCGCTGGCCTTGGTCCTCGCACCGACGCGTGAGCTGGCCATCCAGATCGGCCAGAGCTTTCACACCTACGGAAAACACGTTCGGTTTCGACAGACGTTGGTTTACGGTGGCGTGGGCCAAAACGAACAAGTCCGGTCCCTGAACAAGGGCGCACACGTTCTGATCGCCACACCGGGCCGATTGATCGACCTGATGGATCAAGGCCACGTGCAACTCTCGGACATCGAAATTCTGGTCCTCGATGAAGCCGATCGCATGCTGGACATGGGATTCATGCCGGCGATCAAAAAGATCATCGCCAAGCTGCCCCAAGATCGGCAGTCGCTGTTCTTTTCCGCCACGCTGCCTCCCAAGATTCGCGAACTGGCTGACCAACTGCTGTTCAACCCGTTCCAAGTCAACGTGACGCCCAAAACCAAGAGCGTCGAACAGATCGACCAAAGTGTCCGCATGATGGACCGCTGTGAAAAGGTCGATGAGCTCGTCAAGGTGCTTCGCGGTGAAGACGTGCTTCGTTCGATCGTCTTCACTCGCACCAAGCATGGCGCCAACGCGCTGACGCGGAAGCTCGAGAAGCACAACATCTCCGCGACCGCGATTCACGGCAACAAGAGTCAAGCGGCCCGCCAACGGGCACTCAGCGCATTCCGAGAGAACCGCATCTCCGTCCTCGTCGCGACCGACGTGGCCGCCCGCGGGATCGACATCGACGACGTCACCCACGTCGTTAACTTTGACATGCCGATGGAACCGGAAAGCTATGTTCACCGGGTCGGTCGAACCGGCCGCGCCGGCGCCAACGGCATCGCGATTTCGTTTTGCACCGTCGACGAACGAGACAAGCTTCGTGAAATCGAAAAGCTGATCGATCAACCCTTACGCATCCAAAACCCGGGCGCGAAACTGAACGATACGCTAAGCAAACCCAGCAAATCGTCCAACTTCGGTGGCCGTAACGGTTCACGAAACGGATCATCGTCGGCCAATGGAAATCGCGGTCCCAAAAAACGCTTCGGCAAAGGCGGCTGGAACAAGCGTCGCGCGACCGCGAAAGCGTAACGCTGAAGGCACTCAATCCGTGGGAGGGTCACCCGGGCGTCGATCCTGAAACGGCAGGCTGGATGCCTCTCCCGCGAACGGTCAATGAATACCGGGCTCTTGGCCCGGTGAACGACCCTCGAGAAAATCGAAATCACAGCCCCGGTCGGCTTGCGTGACATGCTTGGCATACAGGTGTCCGTAGCCGCGTTCGGGGATCAACGTGCCCAGCTGTTTGGATTGGCGTCGGCGATCGATTTCTTCGTCGCTGACGTCCCAGTGGATCCGTCGGTTGGGTACATCGATTTCGATGGCGTCGCCGGTCTCGACGAGCGCGAGCGGACCGCCGGCAGCGCTTTCGGGTGCGATGTGCAATACGCAGGTGCCATAGCTCGTCCCACTCATCCGCGCGTCGCTCAGCCGCACCATATCGCGTACGCCTGCCTGCAGCAGCTTCTTGGGGATCGGCAACATGCCCCATTCCGGGAATCCCGGGGCGCCCAGCGGGCCGGCATTGCGGAGAATCAAGACGCTGTCCGCGGTCACGTCCAGATCGGGGTCATGCAACTTCGCTTTCATTTCCGGATAGTTGTCGAACACCAGCGCCGGACCGCGGTGAGTCAATAATTTCGGGTCCGCGGCGATCGACTTGATCACGCAGCCATTGGGCGCCAGATTCCCTTTCAACAAACACGTTCCGCCGGCCGGCGAAACCGGATTGTCGCGAGTCCGGATGACTTCGTCGTCGATCGCTTCGGCACTTGCGATCTGCTCTCCCAGCGTGACGCCGCCCACGGTACGACATTCGGTGTGTAGCAAATCGCGGAGCCGAGCGAGCAGCGCGGGCAGCCCCCCGGCGTTGTAAAAATCTTCCATCAAGAACCGGCCGCCGGGACGGATGTCGCCCAACACCGGAGTGGTCCGCGACAGTTCATCAAAATGGTCAAGCGTCAGCTCAATACCCAGCCGTCCCGCGATCGCGATCAGATGAACGATCGCATTCGTACTGCCACCGATGGCTAGCGATGTCATCAACCCGTTTTCGATGGATTCGCGGGTCAGAATCTCCGACGGTTTCAGATTCTCCCACGCAAGGTCCACGGCGCGGCGTCCGGTTCGGGTGGCCAGACGGTGGTGGTCGGCAAACACCGCCGGCACACAAGCCGCCCCACCGAGCGACATGCCCATCGCCTCGGTCACCGCGGCCATCGTGCTGGCCGTTCCCATCGTCATGCAGGTACCGGCCGAGCGGGCGATACAGTTTTCGATCCCCTTCCAATCCTGGTCACACAAGTTGCCGGCAACGCGTTCATCCCAGTACTTCCAAACGTCACTGCCGCTGCCGAGTGTTTCGTTCTTCCAGCGGCCTTTGAGCATCGGACCGGCGGGCAGAAAAATCGACGGGATGTCGGCACTGATGGCGCCCATCAACATCGCCGGAACAGTTTTGTCACAACCGCCCATCAACACCGCCGCATCGATGGGATGACAGCGCAAGACCTCTTCGACTTCCATCGCCAGCAGATTGCGATACAGCATCGTCGTCGGCTTCATCAACATCTCGCCGAGTGACATCACGGGCACTTCGACGGGAAAGCCGCCCGACTGCAAGATCCCCCGTCGGACCTCATCGGCTCGATCACGAAAGTGCGAATGGCAGGTATTGAGTTCGCTCCAGGTGTTCAGAATCGCGACGACCGGTCGGTTTTGATAATCGATGTCGTCCACCCCCATGCCCTTGATTCGCGAGCGATGCCCGAAGGAACGCATGTCGTCGGGGCCGAACCAGCGATAGGAACGAAGTTGTGTCGGATCATGGGAGGAAGGCTGGGTCATGGAGCGAGTCACTGCTTAGGAAAGGAGTAGGGCGGGGAAGGGAAGGGCAGGGTAACTCCGACCGGAGGGCTCGCGCCCTGCCGCTAGTCCTCAAACAGACCGTCAAACAGTTCGCGGTTGCCGGCTCTGGCTTGTTGGACCAACGCTTCGATCATCTTCGGATCGGATTCATTCATCAAAAAGGCCAGATCGCGCATCTTGGATTCTTGATCGGGCAACTCATGACGTGCCGAAACATTCATCAGTCGCAGATTGGCTTCGACGCGCCGTAGTGTGCGATAGTTGTTGATCAGCCGTAGCGACGTGTCGGCGGGCAACAGATCCGCATCGGCCAACCGTTGCAGCGCATCGATCGTGCCGGTGGCGTGAATGTCGGGATGCAATCGAATATGTTCAAGTGTCAGCATTTGGGCGACGAACTCGACGTCGACGGTCCCCCCGATGCCACGTTTCAAGTTTTCTTCGCTGGCCGTTTGCTGCATCCGCAAACGCAATTCGCGGATCTCCTGAGCCATGGCGGGTCGCCACTCGGTGCCGCGTAGGATTCCCAATAAGGTATCGCTGGTGTGCTTGCGGACGTGTCGTGAACCGGAGATCACTCGAGCCTTACAGAGCGCCAACCGCTGCCACAGCGGAGCCATGCCACGCTGGAATCGGTTGGTGAACTGGTCCAGCGAAACCGCCAACACGCCTTCTTCGCCGGTCGGTCTGAGCCGTCCATCGAGCTCGTACAATCGCCCATATTCGCCGGGGCGGTTGACCCGCGACATGATCGCCGAGGTCAACTGGTTGAAGAACTGGGCATTGGTGATCGTCTTGCGCGGCCCGCCGACACGTCGCCGGGTTTCGCCGTCGCCGGTGTACAAGAAAACGACGTCGAGATCGCTGTGGTAATTCGGCTCGCGTCCGCCGAACTTTCCCAGCGCCACGGCAATCAACTCCGCCGGCTGACCGTCCGGGCCGATCGGATCACCGAATCGCATCGCCAGCTGTTCCTGCTCGTACTCGGCGACTCGCCGCACGCAGGCTTCGGCGGTATCGGCGAGCGAACGGTGGGTCGCCTGAACGGACTCCTTGCCGAGGATGTCTCGCACGCCGATCATCAGGTGCGCGCTGTTTTTGAAGCCGTGCAAGACCACGTCGATGTCGGTGGCACGTCGACACAGATCGATCGATCGTGCGTCCAATCGCTGGGCCGAGGGCAGACGATTCATCAGCAACGAATCGATCAACTCGTCGATCATGCCGGGCATCTCGATCAAGATGCTGCTCAAATACGGCGTCGCGGCGCACATCCGAATCATCAACTGCATCGTTGCACGATTGGTTCCGAACAATTCCCACAGACTGGATTTGCCGCCGATCGATTCGGCCACGTCGGCCAGCGTCACCAACGTCCGGTCGGGGTCGGGCGTGGTCGCGATCTCCGCCAACAGGTGAGGCGCCAGCGAGGCAAGAAAATGGCGACATCGTCGGCTGGAAAGAAACTGGATGGATTCGGTCGCCAGTGAATTGAGGTACTCCATCGCTCGATCGGGATCACGCAGCGAATGACGTGACAGGGTTTGACGGACCAACTCGGGATCCGGTGACGGATCGAGCACCAGTTCGGTCTCGATCGCAAAATCCTGTGGCGAATCCGAATCCTCATCCGAAGGCGCGTCGACCATCAGGTGATTGAGCACTTTCCGGTTCAGCTGGAAGGTCTCGCGCAACTGGGCTTGGAACCGTTCCAGATCGCCGGATTTTCCTTGCGCGTCACGGATACCGAGATGCCAAGCGACGCGTCGTCGCATCAGGTCATCGTTCGGCAAGCAACTGGTCGAACGGCCGAACATCACGGACAACTGATGCTGCAATCGACAGAGTCGGGCGTAGCCCTTGGACAACAGGCTGCCTTCCTGATGCGTCAGACAACCTTCACGTTCCAACGCGTTGATCGCTTCGGCCGTGCTGCCGACACGAACGGACTTGATATCGCCGCCGTGCAACAGTTGAAGGAACTGGACCATCAATTCGATATCGCGTCGACCGCCGGGCGCCATCAAGACGTCGTCACCCTCGGAATGCTGCGAATCAAAGCGACGCTGCAGTTTTCGTCGCAGCGAACGCACTTCGGCAAAGTCTTGTCGACTCATGAACCGCCGATAGATCCACGGTTCCAGTCGGCCCAGGAAATCGTTCCCCAAGGAATGATCGCCCGCGACCACTCGAGCCTTGGTCAATTTGATCCGCTGCCACGTCCGCCCTTCCGATTCCAACCGTCGTGCGGTCAGGGAACTGCTGCCGATGACGACATCCGACCCGAGTGGTCGAAACGAGGTGTCGATCGCGATGTTTAGTGCCGCGGCATCTTCGGAGCTGACCAACGCAATCACATCGGCGACCACCTGCCGAACGAACTCGTGGTGCGATTCATTTTTTTCTTCGATCGCGTCGTACAAGAACAACAACTCCAACGGGCTGCCGTACCCCATCTCCGTTCCGCCCAAGTGCTCCAAGCCGATCACGGCCAAGCGGACGGTCTGGCCGTCAATGCGTCGCGGCAACCCGACGCGTTCGGTTTGACGCCGCAGCACAAATTTTAACGCCGCCTCCAAAACCGCATCGGCCACAAACGCCAGTTGCTGGCCGACGTGATCGGGACTCAGATCGCGGACAAATTCGCCATAGGCGATGCGAACGATTTCGCGGCTGGTGAATTTCCGGATCGCCAACGCGGCGCGACTGGGGCTTTCGAGCATTTCGAGTTCGGCGACCAATTCGTCGACCAGGAACTTTCGCTCGGCCGGTTGGCCGTCGCTGGCCCGCATCAAATCAAAACTTTCCGGATCGGCAATCAAACGATTGGCCAGCGTTTGGCTGGTGGCAAAGATTTGAAGCAAGGCCGACAATGCCGCCTCGTCACGTTCGAATAACGATAACAGTGACGTCGGCGAACGGCTGGCAGTGATGAAACGATCCAGGTTTTTGACAGTCGCGTCGAGATCGTCCAGTTCGTCAAAGTGACGCTGCAAACGATCGCGCAGCGTTTCCAGCAGGTCCGACGGCGCACCACAGTTCCAGATCGACAGTAAATGCTGCCGCGTGGTTGCCCAATGGTTCACTCGACTGGCGTCGATCCAATCGAAGGCGGAGTCGTCGGCGCCGGAGTGGTCCGAGGGCTGGTTGGTCGAAGGCGGCGTGGGCGGCTTCACGGAGGAATCGTCCTGAGCGAGGAATCGGAATCAATAAGGAAGCGCCTACCGCCACGCCACGACGGGTCCCCCCCGCTGCTGCACGACGATTCAACAGAACCCGTCGGCTTGGCAAAAAAGCAAGGGAACTCTCCGTAGCATGCCCTAGTCTAAATTCCTGAGGGTTTTCCGTTAAGTCCGTGTCCGGCGACCTACATTTGACAGACACCGGCTCAGCCAGGGGGCAAACGCGACCGTCTGGCTCAAGTGAACCGTTCGGTCCCACAGCACCCCAGGCTTCATGGTTGCTGGCGTCTGGAGGCCCAATGTTGCCACGTTGGTTGAGTTTTTGCGACGCCCCATCGTGGACATTTCGCAACACCCCAGGCCCGCCCCCTGCCGGCCTGATTGACGCAAACCCCACCCCACAAACGACTTGCAATGCTACATACGACCTCATCGACGGGGGTCGGCATCTTGGATGCTGTACCCCTCCCGGACCAGAACGAATATTCCAAGCCGGGATCAGAGGAGAAGTTGATGGGAACCAGGATTAGCGGACGTAGCTTGCAAGACGATTCTTTCGCCGCAGAAGAATCGGTGGACCGCCGCTCTCGAGTGATGGGAGACGAATTTGCCGACCACCACCTGGAAGAGGCCCCCGCAGACTCTCGTGGCGTCGCCGACGAAATGGACGGCGACACCGATCCGACCGAAGACCCGGTGCGAATGTACTTGATGCAGATGGGTCAAATCCCCTTGCTGACACGCGACCAAGAAGTCTCCGCGGCCAAGCAAATCGAGCGCACCCGCGACCGCTACCGCCACTGCATGCTGGCGACCGATTTCATGCTGCAGGGCTCCCTGAAACTGTTGCAGCAGGTCCGCGACAAGCAATTGCGATTGGATCGAACGATCGAAGTCAGCGTGACCAACGCCGTCGAAAAGAAGGCGATCATGAAGCGGATCGTGCCCAACGTCCGCACGCTGGAACACCTGCTGAACCAAAACAAGGTGGATTACTTCACCGCCATCAACAAACGACTGCCGATGCGTCAACGACGTGCGGCTTGGAAGAACCTGGTGATCCGCCGAAACAAGGCCGTCCGCCTGGTCGAAGAGATGAATCTTCGTACCGGCAAGCTGCAACCGATTTTCCAAAAACTGGAAAAATCGTCGCGACGGATGAACGAGATCCGCAAACAACTTCGCGAAGGTTTGTCGTCGGACCTGCCCGGCATGCCTTCGGAGAAAGAACTCCGCAGCGAACTGAGCTATCTGATGCGGATGACCTACGAGTCGCCCAAAACGCTCGATCGCCGCGTCTTGTCTTGCGAAGCCCTTCGTGAAGATTACGAAGCGGCCAAGCGAGTCCTGTCGGCCGGCAACCTGCGACTGGTCGTGTCGATCGCCAAGAAGTATCGCAACCGTGGCCTGTCGTTCTTGGATCTGATCCAGGAAGGCAACACCGGGCTGATGCGAGCGGTCGACAAATTCGAACACGCCCGCGGATACAAATTCAGCACCTACGCGACGTGGTGGATTCGACAGGCGATCACCCGCGCCATCGCCGACCAAAGCCGAACGATTCGCGTGCCCGTTCACATGATCGACACGATGAACAAGATCCGCCAAATCACCCGTGATCTGGTTCAAGAGAACGGACGCGAACCGACGGCCGAAGAAGTCTGTGCCCGCAGCGGCCTGAGCTTGGACGACACCCGCGTAATCTTGAAGATGAGCCGTCAACCGCTGTCGTTGGACCAACCCGTCGGCGACCACGAGGACAGCGTCTTCGGCGAGTTCTTGCAAGATCACCGCGACGACGATCCGTTGCTGGAAACCAATCGCCAAGCCTTGAAGGCTCAGATCGATCTGGCCATGGAAACGCTCAACTACCGCGAACGAGAAATCTTGCGACTGCGTTACGGCCTGGCCGACGGCTACACCTACACGCTCGAAGAAGTCGGACGGATCTTTCAAGTCACCCGCGAACGCGTCCGTCAAATCGAAAGCAAGGCGGTTCGCAAACTGCAACAACCGTATCGCGCTCGATCCTTGGCAAGCTTCCTCGACGGAGCCGACTTGGCACTGATCGAAGGCGGCGAACCGGTTTAAAAGACCGTCCAGACCGCGTGACTACTTGCGGCGAAACGCTCTGGCCAACGCCGAAATCGTGATCAATCCTCCGACGATCGGAATCGCCGGAATGATCAACTTGGGCTGGGCGGCAAGCACCACGAGGGCGATCACGCCGATCACCGGTGCACTTGCCGGCAACCATTTGGCCGGTCGCTTCAGCGAAGGCCAGGCCAACCACAGCGCCCCCAGCACCAACCCGATCCGACCGCATGCGGCCGCCATGAACTCCGCGGTGCTGCCGGATCCAAACCACCACGCCAACAGCGACGCGCTCAACATGGCGATCGCCATCGCCAGCGCCATCCTGCGTCGGATCTCAGACGGCGAGTTCGTTTCAGACGTTGTTTCACGACGAGGCATCGGTGTCCAATTCTTGTTCAGGTTCTGATTCCAGCGGAGCCCGATCGCCCTGACCGGCGGGCAGCCAACGTCGCCAGGCCAACAGCAGCACGCCGACGACCGCGTAGCCCGCGGCAAACTCGAACACCTTGGACCGACTTTCCGGCCCCAGCACGATCGTTTCCCAGTGCTCCGGACCCAGCGGCAGAAACAGCCGATTGCCTTCCAACGGCGAATGCATCAGGCCAAACAGCGTGAACACCCCGCACACCAGGAACACGATTCCCGCCGTCCGCAAATTGCGATCGATCGACGCGGCCAACCCCCAGGCCCACAACAAGCTGGTCAAGATGAACCCGCTTCCCAACATCGAAATGGTCGCAAAGCTTTCTTGAAACACGGGACTGAGATCGGACACCGAGATGCCCGCCTCACGCAAGGCCTGGTCGCTCAAAATCTGCCCGCTGAAATTCAAGACCAACGCGGCCAGCGCCGGCAAACACGCGATCGCGACCGCCGCGTAGTGCCGCTTGGGCGTCGCCGAAAAACTTTGCGCGGTGATTTCCAAGCCGATGAAGACCAAGATCGGCAGCACCGCCGGTTTGGGGATGATGTCGTTGAGGAAGGTGAAGTACCCGATCAGCCCCGCCGATCCGATCACCAACGCGGTCCCCAACGTGTATCCCGCCCGGCCTCCCATCGCTTTGTAAGCGGGGTGGCCGATGTAGGGCGTCGTCTGAATCACCCCACCGGATAGCCCGGCCAGCAACGTCGCGACCGCTTCCACCCCGATCACCGTCGGGGTGTGATAAGAATCGCCCGCCGCTGCGGCACTCTCGGTGCAATCGATTCCCCCGACGACCGTGGCGATCGCAAAGGGCAAGGCGATGGGAAGATACGGCACCGCATCAGGCCACGCGGAAATCCAGCTGCCGTCCCAGCACTCCATCCACCGCGTCGGAAACCACTCGATCGTGCTCATGCTGGGGAAATGATAGCCGTCCGCTCCCAACCCACACATCAGATAATAGATCAGCCCGGCGACCACCAGCGCCCCCAGGGTGCCGGGGACCCGGCCGGGCAGCGGAATCCGCGCGATCAACGTCGTCAGCACGATGGCCAAAGCGACGAGCCCCGGCAGCGGCCGAGCGAGAATCTCCGACAACGGCAAAAAGCTGATCAACGCCAACGCGATCGCCGCCAATGACCCTAACAATCCGGCGCGGGGGACGACGCGCCGCACCCAATTGGACGCCGGCGCCATGACGAGTTTCAAAACACCGCTCATCACGATGCACCAAATCCCGATGTGCCAGGTGCGATACGCCGCATCGATCTCCGACAGCCCCAGTGAATCGACCCCTTGGCGAAACGATGGGCCCAGGATCAACAGACAGACGCCGAACACGCTGGGCGTATCCAGACCGAGTGGCATGGCCGTCACGTCGCTGGAATTTTTCTTCCGCGCCAACCGGAACGCGAAATACACGAAGGCCAAATCGCCGACCAGAACCCCCAACGCGGTGCCCGGCACCAACGCCGAAATCGCGAACTCGGTGGGGAACCCGAACCCGCTCAGCAGGATGACGACCAGAAACAATCCGGTCAGATTATCCAACATCAGCCCAAAGAATGCGTTCACATCACCGGGCGTCAACCACTGGTAGCGATGGGCGTGTGGAGCCGTTTGATTCGATGCGTTCAATGGAAATCCATGAGAAAACGTTTTGATGCCACCCTTCGCCTCGCTCCAGGCGTTTTATCCCTGAAATCAGCCTGCAACTAGCCGTTTGGACACCGCCGGTCGACAATTCAGCCAAAAAGCGCTTTGACGAATGGGGCAATTGGCGAGATAATGGGTTTCGCGGTGCACAAAGATTCCCGGTGCACAGCGGCGGTTTTGACGCTCTTTTGACGCGTGCTGTGGACCGCTTGTTTCCCTTAAACACTTGTCCGCTCATCGGAACCTCGGCTCATGTCTTCCACCACCGCTGCTGTCCATTCCGCTTCGGCCACCGAAAGCGATGAATTGAGCGACGAGGCGTTGCTGGCCGCCTATCGGAACAGCGGTGATCGAACGCTGTTCAATCAGTTGATGGGTCGCTACCAGCGTGAAATCTACAGCTACCTGCGCCGCTACATCGGCAGCACCGAGATGGCCGAAGACGCGTTTCAGGGGACCTTTTTGCAGGTCCACCTGAAGTGCCAACAGTTTGACAGCTCGCGCCGGTTCCGCCCCTGGTTGTACGCGATCGCGACCAACCAGGCGATCGATGTCCAGCGGCGCAACAAACGGCACCGGATGGTCAGCCTGGATCGCACCCCGAACGACTCCGAACAGCGCAACGCCAGTTGGGCCGAAAAACTGGTCGGTGGAACGCCCGACCCCCTGGCCGCGGCGGCCTCGCAGGAAAACGGCGACTGGATGAAAGAATCGATTTCATCGCTCGGCCAGCCCATGCAGCAGGTGATTCAGTTGGTCTATTACCAAGGGCTGAAGTACCGGGAGGCGGCGGAAATCCTGGGAATCCCGGTGGGGACGGTCAAAAGCCGCCTGCACGCCGCCGTCCAGCGATTGGGCGTGATGTGGGAAGACTCCCACGCCCCCTCGGACGATTGAGTAGAATCAACGAGCACCGCCGCTGCGGGGACGCGCGCCAGACCGGCTTGGCCTGACGAACCTGCCGAGTCCCGCCGAACCGGTTGAGTCGACTGTGCGTAGGATTGAACAACACTCGCCCATCGCTGCGACCGCAGCAGAGTCAGACTTTCATTCGCCCGCCGCATTTCCTGCCGATGCACGAAGATCTGCTTGGATACCTTCTCGGAGCCCTTGAGCCAGACGAAATGCAACGCGTTTCCGACTGGCTACGCGACCATCCCGAGGGTCGGGAACAGCTCGCAGAAATCGAGCGGAGCCTGAAACCGCTGGAAGAAAGTTTTGAAGCGGTAGAAGGTCCCAGTGATGACCTGTTGGCCCGAACGTTGGCCGCAATCCCCGACGGTATCCCGCCGACGGACGACACGCCCACGGATCCTCCGGTGATGTTGACCGATGTGGATCTATCGGGCGAAGCCGGAGCGGGCGGCAATCGCTGGAACGTGATGGATTCGATCGGCGGCCTGCTCTCGGTCGCCACGTTGTTGGCGCTGCTCTTGCCGACGATCGCCGCAGGCAGGTTCGAGGCCCGGAAAGTGGCCTGCGAGGACCGCCTGCGCCGCAATTGGACCGCGCTGATGCAATACGTTTATCGCAGTGAACACGGGCGACTGCCCGAAGTCGCCGAGTCGGGACCGGAAGCCTTCGCCGGAATGTTCGCCATCCGACTCGCCGATGCGGGATTGCTGGACGACGTCGATCAACGCTGGTGCCCCTCGGCTGACTTGCCGGTGCTCAACGATGCCGACGGTTCCGGCCCAACTGAACCCTCCCCGCTGGTTTCACTTTCGACATTGCCATCGGTGGAGTCGCTTCACAAACTTTCGCCCGATGACTTGAAACGGGTCCAACAACTCGCCGGTGGCCACTACGCCTACACCCTCGGTGTGATTGGCGATCAAGGGTTTTCGTCGCCGCGTTTCGAGGCCCGATCGTCGTTCGCCGTGATGGCCGACGCTCCACTGGAACACGCCATGACCGCGGACCAGCCGGCGAAGATGCGATTCAGTCACAGCGGCCAGGGCATCAACGTGTTGTACGAGGACGGCAGCATTCGCTTCATCCGCGCCGACGCCCTCGGCTCGATGCCCGACCACCCGTTCTTCAATCACCTCGGGGCGAGCGAAGCGGGTGTCAACATCGACGATGCCAGCCTGTCACCGAGCTGGCGGGCACCGTTCTCGATTTCCATCCAACGCTAGCAACGCGTTGCAGCAGACGACGCAGCAGCATCTCTTGGCCTGTCAACATACGTCCCAGTCTGAGCAAGACCCGATCAGGTTTTACGTCGCCCCCGGCCTTGTTGAACTTCGCCGATCCGCGCGTCGGCCGGTGATGAGACTCGATTAGAACGAAACCTGCCAGTGCGTGCCAGCGCTTTAGTTCCAGGCGAACTCGAGTTGATTAGTCGAGCTTCCTTGCTTGTGCGTAGAACGCCGGTCCACGCAGCGTTACGCCAGCGGCGTGCCACATCAA
>NZ_JANZKV010000202.1 GCF_025060895.1 Stieleria sedimenti
CTCATCCGACGAGCTGCTTCCCGGGCGGCTTGGACCGCGGGCAGGAGCAACCCCACCAGAATGCCAATAATGGCAATGACGACCAGCAATTCCACGAGTGTGAAACCCTGTCGTCGATTCAGACGTTGACTCATAAAGTCGTCTCGCAAAGAAGTACAGAAGGGATACAAAGAACAATGTGTTGGATCAGATTCAGCCGTTGCCGGCCGGAATCCGTTGTCTCAAGATACCAGGCTGAAATTCGTGTGTCCAACAATCACGACGAAAAGTTACAAATGAGCCACACCCAAAAGAGGTATTCCGAACCGGAAAACCGGACGGAACGGGCATTAGTTGGTGTGCAGGCTTTCGCNNGGCTGATATTCGTTTGAGATCAGCCGGTTCGCGCCAGCGTCCGGGCCCCCTCATTCATGTTAACTTGGCGGTATTGGGCTTTAGCCGCCCCTGCTCGCTGCTACGCAGCGACTGGGAATCGCCTCAAGAGACCGTTCCTTATCGCCCCAGCTCAAAGGCGTCGTTTTGAGCCTGGACGATGACCAGTCGACGGTCAGCGGCAAGGCCCGCGAACCGCTGGACTTCGCCATCGGGCCAGCGAATCTCCAAACGCTCCACCGCCTCGTGCTCTCCGAGCCCGAAACTGACGATCGCTTGATTTCGGCACAGGTAGCCATCGCCCGATTGCACCACTTTCGTCAACGTCTGACCTCCGATATCCAGCTGGACCGTTGCCCCGATGGCATCGCGTTCGGCCGTGGTTCCGACCAGCTGAAGCTGCATCCAATGGTGCGGCGTCTGCGTGCGGTTCTCTAACAACGCCACCGGCTCGATCAGATCCGTCACGATAAAATCGATGCGTCCATCGTTATTCCAGTCGCAACTGGCAAGCGCACGCGAGAGGTGCCCCGCATTCCAATACCCGGGATCGCCCGCCACGTCCTTGGCAACGAATCGCGTTTGC
This sequence comes from Stieleria sedimenti, assembly GCF_025060895.1. Taxonomy (GTDB): domain Bacteria; phylum Planctomycetota; class Planctomycetia; order Pirellulales; family Pirellulaceae; genus Stieleria; species Stieleria sedimenti. The sequence continues at coordinate 959 of NZ_JANZKV010000202.1, forward strand.
TCCATCGCAAATACCAAGGTCGGCATCTCAAACGCTCGTCCCTCCGCCGAGTAGTCTTCGACGTGTCCGTTGCCGATCACTAAATCGTCCCGGGTGTTGTTGTCATAGTCGAATGCTTGGACGCCGAACCCGAGCATCTTGTAGGTCGGTTGATCCAAGCCGAACGCGATCACCAAATCATCAAAGAATCCGCTCTCGTCTTGCATGAATTGGTTGTTCCATTCCCGTTCAAAATTCGTCACATGCAAATCCGGTCGACCGTTCTGGTCGAAATCACCGACGGCAATCCCCATGCAACCCAGTGGAGTCCCGCGGGCGCCAAACGCGACACCCTTCGCCGCGGCAGTGTCTTGCCAAACATTCGTTCGACCATCGCCAACCACGCGTCGCTGCCACAAGTGATTGGCCAAGTGATCATTGACAATCAAGATCTCATTGCCGAGATCCCCATCCAGATCGGCCAGAATCACCCCCAACCCGGTCCCCGGCGCGACCTGGCCACTTTCATCGATCCACTGACCGGCCATCGTCCCATCGCCGACGGACAGAAACAAACGATCGCGCCCGGGACGAAAATCCAAGGGAGCCGGCAGCCGAACTGGCGTCCCGTTCGCCTTGTACTGGATCGGATCAAAGACGCTCGCATCATCGACATAGTTTACTTCGACCAGATCGGGCAGATGATCACCGTCGACATCTCCGATCGCCAAACTCGTGGTATACAACGGTTCGCCCCAGACGCTGTCGCCGGCTTGCGGGGCAAACGTCCCGTCGCCTCGATTGATCAACAACGTGTTGCCCATCACGTTGGCAATGACCAGATCCGGGAAACCGTCTTGATTCCAATCTCCGGCTGTGATGCCGCACGTGTAGCCCCGGTCGTCACAGCTTGCGACGTTCGTCACGCCGACGAATCGATCACCCAGCGAGCGAGCCAACATGTTGGGACGCGTGCCACGACCGTGCGGCGGTTCGCTAGACGCTTGCCCCAAATAAAAGTCGACGTTCCCATCCAAGTCATAGTCGATGCAAGCCACCCCGGCCCCGAACTGTTCAAACAGCCGCAGCTCACGGGGCCGCTGCTGCGGGGCGTTGTAGTACGTGAACTCCAAGCCAGCCTGCGACGCGACGTTGACAAACACCGGATCAATGGGTTGGCCGGCGGGTGGTGCTGCCAGCGACGGTGTAGCGATCGCCCCCGCGGTCTTCAACGCCGCGCCATCCGCCTCGCCGGGAAAGCGATTCAAATCCAAGTCGCATAAGACCGTGGCGAGGCGGTTGCGTTGAAACGCGTCATCGTCTGCCATCGCGAGCGCCTGATCGAGCTGCCGCATTCCGCCGGCGGGCGATCCCATGTTCTCGACGGCAAGGCGATACCAACCCAAGGCCTCCACGGGGCGTCCGGATTCGTTGAGCAATTTGGAGATTTCGTCGATCGCGACCGGATCCGCTTTACCGGTTAATAACTTTCTCGTGACCCTCATCAAGCGATCGATCAGCACGCCGCGCTGCCGAAACCGTTCGTGCTCGACAAGGTGACCGCCGGCGGAAAGCGCCTGCGACATCCGATCGATCGCCGCCAGGTCTCCCGGCTCTCTCAAAATGGCTTGGGCAAACTGGCCTACCGCCAAATCAAATTTCCGCTGCCACATCGCCCAGCTTCCCAGAGCCAACCAATACGCCGGATAGCGATGCGACGCTTGATCGACTTCGCCGAGCCATTTGTGGAACTCATTGAACTGCTGCGATTCGATCAACAGCTGGCCATAAAACGCCATCGCAGCGGGATGACGCTCGGCAAGCAACCGGCTGGCCCTCAACACTTGCGATGCGTCTTTCACGTCGCCCTCACCGTGCATTGCCCGGGCTACGTTCATCTCACCGAGGACACGGTGCTGTTCCACGTCCTCCACCCTCGGTTTTTCGGCCAACCCGGTAAAAGACCGGGCGGGAAAAATCAGCCCACGCAATTCATCCAGTGTCGCGTTTCCCTGGCGACACAACAGACGAACATGCTCGTTGGCATCAAATCGAAACCCTCGTTGATTCAATACCGAAACCAACTCGTGACGCACATCATCTAATTCAGGCCGCTCTCGCAGCAACACCTCCAGCCGCTCGATCGACTCCTGCCAACGCCCCGCATCGGCCAACATCGATGCGGCCCGCTTCCGCCACTTCCAGCCACCATCGGTCGACAACTCGGCGGCCGAATCCAGCATCGCGACCGCGTCGTCCACCTGTCCCTGTCGGTTGAACAATCCCGACGCCAACACCATGGCATTGGCGTCCTCGGGATGCCGCAGCAAGTGCGACTGAACCGTCTGCATCGCACCGACGTCATCACCGGAGGCGATCATCCGACGGATCTTGGAAAGATTCGCCAGCCGAGACTCCGCCGCACGTTCAGGCGATGCAGGATCGATCTTCACCGAAGCATCGCGTTCGGCCTCGCGCGTCGGCGTCGGCGTCGGCGTCGATGACCCGCGATCGCCGCAACCGACCGCCACGGAAAGCAGCACCGAGACCACGACACGAAAATCAGTGCCAACAAATTTTGACATGGAGCAGAAGTGGTGTCGAGCGAAAAAGGGGGCAGGTACAGACGGTACCAGCATAAGTTACACGGGATTCGGCAACCGTTGGTGTTTAGCCTTGAGGCGATTCCCGGTCGCTGCGTCGCAGCGACCGTGGGCGGCTCAAGCCCAATACCGCTAAGTTAAGCGTGGTTTACTCAACTCGGGGCCCGTAGGCTCGCGTCAAACGGCTGAT
>NZ_JANZKV010000203.1 GCF_025060895.1 Stieleria sedimenti
GCCGCCCGCGGCGCCGAGAGAAACCGGGAGGGCTCGCGCCCTGCCGCTATCAAGACAATTCGGCAAGCGACTTTGGAGGGGCTTAGATCTGCGGCACATGGCTGGGGACGACCAGTACCGGATGCGGACTGCGTCGAATCCGGTCTTGGACGAATCCCTGGCCGAATCGATCGTCGACTTCCAAGGGCAAGACCAGTAGCGTCTTGTCCCGGTTTTGCAAGGGATTGGGCGGCGCGACTTCGCCGGCGAGCGGTCGCAAATGATAGCTGCGTCCGAGCTCGGTCGCCGTCTTGGCCATCGCACCGTGGATCGAGTGGTGCGTCTTGGTCATCGCATCGGAAAACGATTCGGGGTCCAGCGTGGCGCCGTCGGAAAGCGCTTCGACGATCGATTTGATATTCTCGTATTGCTCTTTTTCAACGACCAGATCCAGCGTCACGGTCGCGTCATCGGCTGACAGCCCGAAGGCCCACGCGGCGGCTTTCAATTCGACGTCACACTCGGCGCCGACGACGACGGAAACCTTGCCGACACATTCTGCCAGCGTCTGGTCTTCGCGGCGGATCACCAACATCGGACAGGGGCAGCGCGAGAGTAACACGTCGATGACGGTGCCGGCGCTATCGGTACCGACCTTGTCAAAATCGCGGCCGAACGGACAGGGGACAATCAGCAGATCGACCGCATGCGTGTTGAGCGCCGCCAGAATCATCTCGTACGATTCGCCTTCGCCCCGCTGAATCGGACGCGTGCCCGAAACGGCGTCGATCACCGCGCCGGTGACGTCGCCGTCGGGTGATTGGCGGGCATCCAAGACCAGCGTTTCCACGTTGCAAGTCTCGCGCAAGAAACCGGCCGCCGCGACGCCTGACTTGTCTTGGGAGGATCCATCGAGAACCAGCAGGACGCGGGCTGGTTTGATCGGCTGTAGCGCCGGCGCATCGCCGACCTTCGATTTTTCGAACATCCGCATGGACTCGTCGACTCCGCGGTCGACTTCGTTCGGCTCCGAATCAGACATGAATGGTGGGTCGCGTTGTGGGAAGAATCGAGATTGAATGGCGAGACCGTGGAATCGGTTGTAACGTACCGGCCCTTGTAACGTACCGGCCCTTGTAACGTACCGGCCCTTGTAACGACGATGCTCGCCGGATTCCACGTGTGTTGGTGTCTAGCCTTTAGGCGATCTCGGCCCCTCGTTTCCCCACTCGAAGATCGGCTAAAGCCTAGACACCCACGCGCCGTTGAAATACCCGACGCCGGCGTTTGGCTCACTCGGTACTGCCCAAATTCTATCGCGATTCCCCGTTCGATGTAGCACGACAACGCGCCGTCAGGACCCTTCCTGACCAAGTTCCAACAATTCGCGTGCCGCATCGCTGTATCCGAGCACGGCGACGCGGACTTGCATCGGCAACGAGCGAATCTGATGATCGGTGTACGGATCGAGCAGGTTGCTGGTGACACCGTGATACCACTGCGATGGCGTCGTCGGTTCAGAGGATGACGGAACGACGCGGCGCCAGAATTGCGTGATCGCATTGGATCCGGACTTCGGGTGCTGTCGCGCGAACGCGGCGAGTTTACGGTCCAGATTGGCAAGCCGTAGCGCGATCGTGGCCGCCTCGGCATCACCTTGCTGATGAACGGCAACGACAAAGTCTTGCTTCGCCACGGCGCGAAGCTTGGCCGACCCGAACAAGGATCGATCGACCCCGTGTGCGGTGACGTTCAGATCCAGCAGCCCGCCCCGCCAGGAGTCGGGGACCGCGAATGAGATTCGAAATCGTTTCTCCCCTTCCAGCACCTGTTGGCTGGTCCAGCGGAATTTGAAGTACACGCCGCGTCCGCGATCGGTGGTGCCCGATGCGATCACCGCTTGCACCGGTGCTTGACGCTGGAACTGGGTCTGATCGGATCGCTTGCGTGAATCGTCGGCCCCAAAATGCCCGGCGCCGACGTGCGGCACGGCGCCGTCGATGTTGACGCCGAACGCATTGGACAGCTCGTCTTTGGTGGTCACCGAAATGGGGCCGGCGAAATCCGATTGCAGCTCCGTTTTGGGCGAGAAATCGATCACGGGCAAGCGGTCACGCAGGCTGCAGTGAACCAGCAGATGGTCGATCGGCGGCGCGTCGTCTGACGAAACATCGGTCCGCCCCGCGATCAATGACGACAGCACCAACTCGACCGAAACCTCACGAGGTTGGCCGGGCAGTGAAGTGTCCAGCGCCGTCGCCACCGCCGGCATGTCGAACTGGATTTTGGGGGCCTCGGCCGAAGCATCGACGGCAACCAGGCTGTGCGTGGTGATCAACAGCCCTGCGGTGACAACGCATCGTTTGATGTAAGCATCCATTTGAGAAATCTCCCGTGATCGTCTTGTGCGTCATCGGAATCATTCCGTCGTGATCAAGAATCGGTTCCACCGATTCGGTTTGTGCTTGACCGCTCAAGATGCAAATTCTGCAATCTCGGGCAGTGAGTTCGTGCAGTTTAAAGTTGTTGAAACTAAAGGAGCCTAGTCACTCTCCCCCTGGGAGAGTCGAGCGTAGCGAGGAGAGGGTTTACGTGGGTGCGCCGTCGGCGTCGAAGACCACTGAACTTGAGAGTGGCGATTCACCGTTCGACCTCCCCTCGCTTCGCTCGCCCCTCCTGCCAGGAGGGTGACGTGAAAAACGGCACGTCCTCTGTTGCTCCTCCCAGGCCTCCGCTACAGGCAACCATATCGCCGCGTCTTACCTTGACAACAAAGATTCACAACCGGCAAGGTGATTTCATTGCACGGCCTCCGCAGTCCTTTCCTGTCGTGAAACATCCACTCCATCGTCAACACCCTCAGCGCCGCGGCGTGAAACAATTCGATCAGCTGTGCATCCGCGCCAGGGGGCTGCCCTTGGCAATGATCGCCGTTTCCTGCTCGGACAGTTGGTCGAGTCGCTCCAGCACCTCGCGCCGCGGTGCGAATTGTTCGGCCAGCTTGACGTAGGTGGTGTGATGACGGGCTTCGGATTCGAACAGACCGGCATAGAAATCCGCCAGCTCGCTGTCGCGCGGGCGGACGTGATCGGCGAGCAAGCGGAACCGTTCACAGCTACGGGCTTCGATCAGCGAGGCGATCAGCAAGCGATCCACGCCACGTTCGGGTTCGCGCTGACGCGTCAGCGCATTGAGCTCGCGTCCGTAGTGACCGCTGGCGAGTCGTTTGAAGCTGATGCCGCGGCGATCGAGAATGTCCATCACCATGTGAAAGTGTTCGAGTTCCTCCTGGATGATCCGCGTCATCTCGACACACAGCGGTCGGTTGTCGGTGTAGGAATTCATCAGATTCATCGCCGTCGACGCAGCCTTGCGCTCGCAGTGGGCGTGATCGATCAAGATCTCGGGCAGGTTTTCGTCGACCTGCCGGAGCCAACGCTGGGTCGATTCGGATCGGAGGTGCAGCATGTCAGTGGGTCGGCGGGTCAATCGGCGAAAAGGGCGGTGGCAAAGCTGTCGGCGTCAAACTCCGCGATGTCTTCGATGCTTTCGCCGAGTCCGACGAATTTGACGGGAAGCTCGAATTGGCGACGGATCGGCAAGATCACTCCGCCACGGGCGGAGCCGTCGAGTTTTGCCAAGATGATGCCCGTGCAACCGGCCGCGTCGCTGAATCCCTTGGCCTGGCTGATCGCGTTTTGACCGGCGGTCGCATCGAGGACCAACAGGACTTCGTGCGGAGCATCCTCGACTTTCTTGCCGACGACGCGGCGGATTTTGTCCAGCTCCTGCATCAGGTTGGACTGTGTCTGCAATCGTCCGGCGGTATCGATGATGGCGACATCGGCACCGATTTCGATCGCCTTGTCGACCGTTTGAAACGCCACACTGGCCGGATCGGCGCCCTGTTTTCCCGTCACGATGTCGCAGCCGATCCGCTCAGACCAGATCGTCAACTGTTCGACCGCGGCGGCGCGGAACGTGTCACCTGCGCCCAAGACGATCTTCTTGCCTTGGGACGTCAGGAAGTAGGAAAGTTTTCCGATCGAGGTGGTTTTGCCGCTGCCGTTGACGCCGACGACCAGGATCACGCTGGGTTTTCCGGGCAGATTCAGCGGGGCGGCGTCCTGCTGGAGCATCGCCTGCGTTTGGGCGGTGATCGATTCGAGGACCTCGGCCAGCCCGACTTTGCGGCCGCGGTAGCGTTTGGCGACGTCGTCACGGAGTTCTTCGGCGGGGCCGGCGCCCATGTCGGTGCGGATCAGCTTGGCGAACAGTTCGCCCAAGAATTCGTCGTCGACCAGCCGCCCTTCCTCTTTGAACAGGTCGCGGATGTCGGTGTTGAGTGCACGCCGTGTTTTTTCCAGCCCGCTGCGAAATCGCCCGAACAAGCCCGCCGACGCTTCGGCCGCCGGTTCGGGGGGCGAGGGTTCGGGGCGCGAGGGTTCGGGGGTGGCTGCGGCTTGCCCTTGATCGGGTGCGGAGGATTCAACCGCGGGGGATTCACGTGTGGTGGAAGGTTCCTGCTGTGCCGGACCGGACGGCTGGGCGGGGGGTGAATCGTCTGATTTTTTCTTCGAACGCCAAAAAACCATCGGTCTTGTTCTCGGTCGGACTGTCGATTGGGTGGGGAAAGGCAAAGTGTGCCGGAAAGGTCGCCATTGCGGTACCGCCCGGCGGTTCGGATTCCGTTTGCCGACAGTTTACCGTCGGATGACCCGCGGATCAGGGAGCCTCTTCCCAGTCGGCAAAGTTTCTCTGATAGCGTTTTGCGGCACAGTTGGACCACGTGGACCGCTGCTGGGGGGACCAACGCAAAACATTCCAATTCGACCCCAAATCATGAACAAACCGTCCCGATAACGCAGGTGACGACAGAGGCGACGCGTCAGACGGTCAAATCGTAGCGTCCGACACTCGAAGTCCCGTTTTGACCACGGTCGGCTCTGCTGACTGGGGAGAACACGGGATGGCAAGCAGTCAGACATGCCTTGACCCGACCAATTAGGGTCTCAGCGGCCCGCGTATCTTTGGTCGCGGGCGTAATTCGTTGTTGCCCTGCCCTTTTTTAGAACCCAGAAAATGGAATTCGGGAGAATTTAAAGCGATGAAGCTTAGCAAGATTGCCATGCTGGCTGCGATTGCCTGCGCGTCCTACACGAGCAGCATGACCGCGAGCGGAAATGACTCAATTGAACTGGTCTCGCACTGCGCGGCCGCTTGCGATTGCGGCGAGCCGGTCTGTGGATGCGAAACAGTAGTTGGCTGCGATCCATGCGGCGACGCATGTGACAGCAGCTGTGGCGCCGCAGGTTGCTGCGACGCCGGATGTGACGGCGGATGTGATTCGGCGTGTGGATGCGGTGTAGGAGGCGGCCTCGGCAGCCTTCTGGGCGACTGCTGCCTGGGCGAACAATGGTCACTGTTCGGTGAGCATTGTGGCTGGAGTGCAGGCGGTTGGGTCCAAATGGGCTACCACAACCGCGCTCTGCCCATCTTCAATGACCGCCCCGATGAGTACAACCTGCACCAAGCCTGGCTGTACGCCGAAAAAGCGATTGACACGTCCTGTGGCTTCGATATCGGTGGTCGAATCGACTACGTTTACGGTATCGACGCACAGAACACCCAAGCGTTCGGCACGGGAAACCGCGGCTGGGATAACGATTGGGACAACGGCGGTGCGAACGGCTACGGTCACGCCCTGCCCCAACTGTACTTCGAAGCCGGCTACGGCGATTTGTCCGTCAAAATGGGACACTTCTACACCATCATCGGATGGGAAGTCGTGACCGCCCCGGACAACTTCTTCTACAGCCACGCGTACACGATGAACTATAGCGAGCCCTTCACCCACACCGGTGTTTTGGCGACCTACAACGTGAACGACAACGTCACCGCCTACGGTGGATACACCTTGGGTTGGGACAGCGGCTTCGACGACAACGGTGACAGCTTCTTGGGCGGATTGTCGGTCGCACTCAGCGACGACCTGACGCTGACCTACGCGACCACCTTCGGTCGCTTCGGTGCAGCTCCCCTGGGAAACCCCGAGCAAGGTTACATGCACTCGATCGTCGCCGACATGACCTTGAGTGACAACCTGCAGTACATCTTCCAGTCCGATTACCTGGATACCGAAACCTCGGCCGGTGCAACCGTCCGCGAAACCTTCGGCATCAACCAGTACCTGATCTACACCCTCAGCGACTGCTGGGCAGCCGGTGGACGATTCGAGTGGTACAACAACGAAGGCATCTTCGGTGCTCCCGGTAACGACTCGGACATCTACGCTCTGACCATGGGCTTGAACTACAAGCCGCATGCCAACGTCGTCGTGCGTCCCGAAATCCGCTGGGACTGGGATGACGATCAAGTCGCCGGATTGGAAAGCGGCGACGACCAAACGACCTTCGGCATCGACACGATCTTCTTGTTCTAAGACGCATCGATTCGAAGACCGCTTCGGTCCACTGCACCGGCCGGTGGCCGCTCGAACCCCTCGAGCGGCCGCCGGCTTTTTTTGTTGCCCCGCCGCGGCAAACGCCACCTGACCGGTACGAATTAACACCCGGTGTCAAGATCGGTAGGCCTGGCAGAATGCGAAAAGCCAGAAGAGTCGATTTCTCGGCAATTTTCTCCCGATACATCTCTTGGAAGATGGTCAAGCGGTTCTCGATCGGCGCCCTCGCAAGGCGGGCGTATCCGTCCTTCAGATACCGCCGGACACGTCGAACTTCAGCTCGCAAATGGCTGCGGTTCGATGTGTCTACCGATCACACGCTACGCAATACCAAGAAAGGAACGTCCTTTGACGGGACGACGAGGGAGACCCATGAAACGTAAATTGTTATTCAGCACGCTCGCGTTGTTGTGCTTCGGCGGCAACGCCTTGGCGGGTGGACCGTCTGCCGATGGAAACTACCACGCTCTGTACCAAGCCGCCCCCGGGGCCGGCGGGCAGATCGCACAGGTCGGATGCACCGATGACGTCGGTTGCGGTTGCGAAACGCCCTGTGACTGCGATGCCGGAGTCTGCGAACCGGATTGCGGAGCGGACATGATCGAGTACTGTGACTCCGGCTGCGACGGTGGTTGCGATGCCGGTTGTGGATGCGGGGGCGGACTCGGACTGTTCGACAAGTTGGGCCAGTGCGATCTGGGCGAGCCCTTCGCCCTGTTCGGCCAGTGCGGCAACCTTTCCGCCGGCGGTTGGGTCCAGATGGGATACCACACCGACGCCCTGCCGCTGTTCAACAGCCGTCCCGATGAATTCCAACTTCACCAAGCCTGGTTGTGGGCGGAAAAAGCGATCGACACGTCCTGCGGATTCGATATCGGTGGTCGCATCGACTACATCTACGGTACCGATTCCCAAGACACCCAAGCGTTCGGAATCGCCAACAACCACTGGGACAACGATTGGGACAACGGCCCCGATTATGGTCACGCGATGCCGCAACTGTACTTGGAAGCCGGTTACGGAGACCTGTCGGTCAAAGTCGGACACTTCTACACCATCATCGGATGGGAAGTCGTGACCGCCCCGGACAACTTCTTCTACAGCCACGCGTACACGATGTACAACAGCGAGCCGTTCACCCACACCGGTGCCTTGGCAACCCTGGCCGTCAGCGAGGATGTCGAAGTCTACGGCGGCTACACGCTGGGTTGGGACAGCGGCTTCGAAGACAACGGTGACTCGTTCTTGGGCGGTGTTTCGTTGGCCCTCAATGAAGACATCAGCCTGATCTACGCCACCGTCGCCGGCCGTTTCGCCGACAAGGGCGGCAACACCGAAAAGGGCTACATGCACTCGATCGTTGCCGATGTCGCGCTGACCGATCAGCTCCAGTACATCTTCCAAAGCGACTTTCTGGACACCGAAGATCAGAATAACCGACTGGCGAGAAACACCTTCGGCATCAACCAGTACCTGATCTACACGCTGACCGATTGCCTGGCCGCCGGGGCACGTTTCGAGTGGTACAACGTCGAAGGAAGCGTACTCAATCAAACCGCCGGAAACGAATCTGATATCTACGCTCTGACGATGGGGGTCAACTACAAGCCGCACGCCAACGTGATCGTGCGTCCCGAAATCCGCTTCGACTGGGACGACGACCAAATCGCCGGCCTGGACGAAGGCGAAGAGCAAACGACCTTCGGGATCGACACCATCTTCTTGTTCTAAGCATCGGGTCGCCTGACCGACCCAGAAATCGCAATCGCGATTCCCGCAAGAGGCCGCGTCCGCCAAACGGTGGACGCGGTCTTTTTTTCGTTCATCCGTGCCCAATCCGTTGGCACCGAGCTGCCTACCGACCGGGCAGCGAAACGAGTTCAGGCCCTCCGAATCGACCGACCGAGCCTCGCCGCAAACCAGCGATTTTTTTTAAGTCGTTTAAGGAAAGCGACTTGAGACCCATTCCCGAATTCGGATCGCGTCTTTGGCCCGGTGGATGCTCTCTCTGACCAGCGTCCCGGCCGGCGATCAACAACACGGCCGGCGATCAACAACACACGTGGTTCTACCTACCGCTGCCCTGACGCCAGTCGAGACTTGTCTCGGCTGGTGGCAGGGCATCCGAACAACGCGTTGGGCAATGCCGCTCTCTCGGCGATTGCTGCGACTTGCGAACTCTCGGTCCCGTCCCGGACCGGAAGCTGCCCGGCTCGGAGGAGTGTCCGCCTCGCTCCCCCGAGCCCGGGCTTTTGCTGGAACGTCGCTTTGCAGAGACGCTGCCTGGGGCTTTTTCTGGTCGCCGCCGTTCGGTTATAGTCGCCCTTTGCCAGACGCTATCACTTGTTGGTTGATGCGTTGACGGAAACCATCAAAGGACGCAGCAACTGTGAAATTGATCATCGCCATCATTCAACCGACCAAGCTCGAAGCCGTCAAAGAAGCCTTAACACAAGTCGACGTGCACCGCTTGACCGTGCTCGATTGCCAAGGATTTGGCCGCCAAAAAGGACAAACCGGCAATTACCGCGGCACCGAATTCAGTGTCAATCTGCTCCGCAAGGTGCAATTGCAGATCGCGGTCAACGAAGAGTTCGTCAAACCGACGATCGAAGCGATCCTGTCGGGAGGACGCAGCGGCGACTCCGGCGAAATCGGGGACGGCAAAATCTTTGTCCTGCCGATGGACGACTGCATCCGCATCCGCACCGGCGAGACCGGCAGCGAAGCGATCTAACGCCCCTCAACCGCCCAGCCTGTCCCGCTGCCCCAACACGCCGATCAGAACGGGGCGTCTTCGTCACTGGCCTCGTCAAACGCCGCGTTGGGGTCGGTCACCCGCTCGCTCATCGCGTCGGCCGGGTTGGCGTTCCCGGTGATTTTGAAGGAGGTCGCTTCGACATTGACGAAGAACTTGACCTCGCTGTTGGCGTCCTTTTGCCAGCGCCGCCCGTTGAGCCGATAGGTGATCTCGACCTCGTCGCCTTCGTTCATCTCGTCGACCGAGTCACAGGAATCGCGGGTGAATTCGACCGGTACAAAATTGGTGAAGCTGCCCTTGTCTTGCTCCAACACCACCAATCGCTTGCGAAAACCCTTGCTGCCGTACGTCTTGGTTTCCTCGATCAAATGGACAACGCCGGTGACGGATGGGTCGCTCATCGCTTCTCTCAAAATCGCTCGGAATTAGTGTTTTTCGGGGTCGCGGATTGTAGCCTGTCCGGCTGGAGAGTGAGAGGGGGAGCAGGGTCGGGGGTGGAGAGATGGCAGAAAAATCGTGGGCAGAAACACGGTGACAGGAAAATCAAACCACCTGCCCGAGAAAAATCTCAAACCTCAAACCTCAAA
>NZ_JANZKV010000204.1 GCF_025060895.1 Stieleria sedimenti
AGCGGTATTGGGCTAAAGCTGCACACCAACACTGCAGACCACTAGGTTTCCGTGATCGCGTACAGCCCGCCGCCGTCGTGGCGGAGTTTCCCTTGCCGGGCAAGTTCTTGCCAGACCGCTTTGGGAAATTGATCCGGCGGACGAATCGCGGCGATGCTGGACTTTCGGCCCGAAGACATCGGTCCGTGCCCGAGGCTGGATTCCTCATCCAGTTTCATCAGCTTCAATCGTTTGCGAAACGCCTTCATCGCCAGCCGAAGCTCTTCTTTCGAAGGGCCTTCGGGCTCGGGTGCGGTTTCCGAATCTGTCATCGTTGGTTCCTGTGGAGAGCAAATCGGTGCTGCCTATTTCGGTTTGTAACGCTCATCATACATCTGTTGGTGCGTCTTGAGTTGGTTGCTTGAAATCGAGAGCGTTCCGACATCGACGCGCCCCGACCGAGGTTCGGGAATAGGGGTCTGCCAATAGAAGTACTTCTCTTCCGTCTCGGCATCCCGGCGAACGGCGACGGCGTATTCCAATCCTGCGACGGCTTGGACTTCGAAGCTTCCATCGTCCCCGATCGGTACGGTGTCGGTCTTGAATTGACCGAAGTCTCCCGATCCGACCAGACGTGTGGTCAGACCGGCGCGAAGTCCGTTGGCCGGATTGCCGTTGAGCAAAACACGTCCGGTCACGATCCAAGGCTCTCTCAGCACAAGCGTGACCGGATCGTCGGATCCGGGTGTGATCGATACCTGTCCGGCGGTGAATGGAGGGTCCGTGGAGGTGTCTTCGTGATCAACGTTCATCGCGCTGACTGTTCCATGTTCCCATGTCGATTGATTCAGCACCAATCGACACCGCCCCGCATTGTCCGTCTTCACCGTGGCGGCGAGCGATCGATGCAAGTGATACATTTTGTTGTCGCGTTGGATCGTTTCGATGTATTCCGAGCGGACCCAGACGCCTTCCACCGGCGAACCGTTGGTATCGACCACCGTCACGGTTCTGTTTGGAATTTGTGCGATCCTAAAATCGGGGACCGTTAAACCGGGTAGAGTGCCGGAGTCAACCAATTGGGTGAACTGCTGTTGACCCGATGCATCGGCGTTGAACCGGTCGATGGTCCAAAAATCCAACCCCGGCGAGTTTCCGACGACCGATAGATAGCCTTTTTCTTTGGGGATCACCATCCGCCAATCGCCTTGCGCATTGGTTCTGCAGCGGAGCAAGGGGTCTTCGATGCGTTCCGCCTGGCGATGCCAGCAGACTTCGGCGTTGGCGATCCCGGTGCCATCGTCCTTCCGTACGACTCGCCCAGATGCCCGGATTCCTTGTTGCGTCTGCAAACGCAGGTCGCGTCGATCGATCACTGATTCGGTCAGCACCGATTTGGAGCGAGGCAGCAAACCGGACTCGAACGGAAAACGTGCGATGAATTGAACCTGTCCATTGTCGTCCGACGCCCCACGCAAGAAGTCAGCGGTCGTCCGCATTCTTCCGTCCTCGGAAATCTGAAATCTCTGCGACGGTGATTTACCCCGTGGAGTCAACGCGGAGAGCGTGTACTGTTTGACGGGGGCACCGGCTTCATCATTGATGGCGACCGAAACGAAAAGCAGTTGGCGTAGTTCGATCGTTGCGGGTGAGACGGACTCTTCAATCACAGGTGCTCCTCGTAGCCCCGTTGCATAGCCCGGCGCTGAGACCCTGTGTAGTCGCGGGAAATAACCCGTTCGTCGAAATCCCAACACAAGCGATGCATGTTCCGGCATTTGAAAGACGACCCGACCGTCGTCGCCTGTCTTTGCGACCGGATGGATTTTGTCAGAGGGAAAGCGATAGGCGTGGGGTTCGCTGATGAAGGCATCTCCTCTTCGCCGCGCAAACGGATCGGAAAACGGATCGGCATTGGAGCGGGTGCTCACCGGCACAGTGATTTCTTTCACGGCGACACGGACATCACTGATTCCACTTCCGGTCGGCGTCACGACTTGTGCTGTGATTTCTTCGCTGCCAGGTAGTCGGATATCGATCGATGCTTTCCCCGACGCGGGGGAATGGCGATCGAACGGTGACAGAGCGTAAACACCGAGTCCGAGTCGGTCGGTTTTATCGGCCACCAAAATCTCCCAACGGGCACGACCGAGTGACTTCAGGCGGATGGTCGGAAAACCCTGGACCTGGTAGCGGCCATCCTGACCGGTCGTCGTTCGGGCAACGATCGGCGGCGAGATGTACTTGCCGTCCGGGCCGCGGGAGGAAACAAATTCGCGAATCAAGACGACCGCCCCAACCACGGGACCGTTGGCATCGGTCACCCGGCCGACCAATTGAAGGTTGACGTGTTGAGATGCTTCACCCGCCGGCTCTGCGAGTTCGACGGATTGAAATCGTTGAAACAAGCCCTCGTCCCCGGCCACGCGATCCTGCGGCGGTGACGTCAACGGGACCGAGTTGTTCTCAACGACGGCGGGAGCTGTTTGGGCAACCACGGCTTCCAAGCTGATTCCCGACAATGCAATCAATAAAAACCCCAGGCCGACCGCGGCGATCGTCCAACGAGGCGGTCGGCTGTCCTTCGATGTGCGATCCAACATCCGTCCAATGCGGTACCGCAGATTCGTCCCGGACGAAATCGCCACCGCTGGTTGGGCAGCCGCAGCGATGCCCTGCGTGATCTCTAGCAGGCTACGGGCGTAGGAAGCCCCGTGTTCGCCGGATCGCAAGACCGCATCGTCGGCGGCGTCCTCTCGTGACCGCCGCAGATTCCGGCGAGCCCAATGGACCGACGGGTGAAACCAGTAGACGGCCGATGTGATTTCCGCCAGCCAATTCCAGCATGAGTCACGCCGGGCAACGTGCGCCATTTCATGCAACAGGCAGTGCCGCTGCTGATCGACAGTGAAGGATCGAAAGCTGATCGGAACCAACACCATCGGGCGCAGCACGCCGAACGTCAGCGGCAAAGAAACAGATGCTGAAACGCGACACTGCGGCGTTGCGCTGAGGCACAAACGCCTTGCGCAGGACTGGGCGAGTTGCCACTGCTCCGGACTCAAAGCGATGGCATCGGTCGCAAAACGCCTCAATCTGCCCCAACTGACAACAATCCTGACAAGCCATACCAGTAGCCCGGTGAAGTAGATCATGATCAGGATCAACCCAACCGGCGACGGCGCGGATGTGACCGGGACGGAACGTTGCTCGGGCGGTCTTGCCGAAAAAGCTTCCGACGCCGGTGAAACGCCATCCCCCACAGGTGTCGAAGGGACCAGAGACGCAGCCGAATGCGTCGGGAAGGGAACGTCCGAGATTGGACCGTTCGTCTCACGCCGCCGTCGCTCTGCCGTGACCGCACTCGCCGCGGGCTGTCGATCCGCCGCGACGGCGACGTCATTCTTTGCGAGGCTTCCAGGCGAGGCGGATGTTTGCAACACGCGAACCGGAATCCGGATCGGAAAGGACGTCAGCAATTGCGGCACCAACAGGGCGAGCGCGCCGAAGGCACAGATCCAGACACAATGACGAAAACCGGACGACCACTTGCTCGCCAGACGATCCATGAACCACGCGGCCATGACGATCATCGCCGCACGCAAGACCCAGAGGATCAAGCTCGCCAACGCCGGATACGTTTCATCAATGAGATCCCAGCGGTGTAACCACTCACTCATGTCGTTTCCCCCCGCTCGGCTTCGGAAATTAATTCACGCAATCGATTCAATTCGTCTTGATCAAATTGCGTTTTCGGATCGGACAGGTGCGAGGCGAGGGCCGCTTCCACCGATCCACCAAAGAATACATTCAAGACGTGCCGAAACGCCTGTTTCGCCGCCCGTTTCTTGAGTTGCACCGGCCGATACCGGTAGTGCCTGCCCTGGCGTTTATACTTGACAACTCCCTTTTCGCCCAAGATCCGCAGCAGCGTCCGGACCGTGGCATCGGACGGATCTCCCGTCATGGCGAGCCGTACCTCGGCCGCGGTCGCTTCCTCCTTGGCATACAAGATGTCGAGGATCTCCCGCTCGCGACGACTGAGTTGCTCCACCGCCATCGACACCACCTCGACCAAAACGCCGACAAGAAATTTTTAACACTTCAAAGTCAGTCTGACGGTCGATCGAGCCGCTGTCAACGATTTTCTTTGGCATAGCCCAAAAGTTCAAAGTTGCTGATGCCGGTGCGTGTCACAGCGGCCATTTCAACATCGGCTTGGTCAGCGTGACCGGTTCTCGCTTCAGTGGTTTCTCGGGCAACGCGATCGGCAGACGTCCGGCCTTGAGCACGGCGATGATGGTCTGGACCTCGGCTTTTTCGAAGTCGCCTGTAATCACTGCCTGCTTGCGGATCGGTTGCAGAATATTCGGCGCAGTGATCAAGAGGTCATCAAAGACAATCCCGAGTCTGGTTTGCCGTTGCCCGACCGGTAGATAGCGTTGGGTCAACGATTCCAACGCATTGCTTCCCTGCGATGTGAATTCGAGTGAGACTGCCACTTGACCGCTGGCGTCTTCGGTCATCGCGGCGAAGCTGAGCGAATCACCGCCCAGCTGAAGGTCCGGTTCGACGATCGCCAGTGCGTCCAATCCGGTGACGTTATTGTCGAACATCCATTGCCCCACTTCGACTTGCCCCTGGGAAGTTTGAAGCGACGACGTCAAGTCGACGAGCGCACCGGTTTTCGAGTTTCGCAGGATCAATCCCTTCGGTTCGACTTTCAGCTTCGGCCAACCCGTCCTGGGATCGACGGTTTGGTCGATCAACACCCATCTGCCGACCGACGCGTCCGATACATCGCGAACCTCCCGCGCAAGATTGCCGCTGTCGATCTGAGCCTTTGCCGCATCGATCGCGGCATCGTGCCGCCCCGGTTGGGCCAGCACCAGAAATCGCAGGTGCCCCTCGTGGTGCAGCATCGTCGCGATCGCATCCACCTGCGGGCTCTGGGTGGTTTCCAAATCGATCTGCAATCTCGTTCCGTCCTCCACCACTCGGATCTCTCTCGCCCCATCGAAGAAACCGTCCAACCGATGCTCGACCGCCGTGACGATTTGATCTGCTCGAACATCTGACGGTTCGATCTGATACACCAACCGGGTTCCTTCCACCGAGACGGTGGCAAAGAAGACCAGCCAGATAGCGATGGCGACCCAGACCGTGACGACAATCGCAACGGTTGTTTTCCGGCGCGAACGTGAACCTGAATTCCCGGATTCGATTTTTTCAGCGTACGACACCCATTGCTCCTCTGATTGCTGTTTTCATTTCGCAAACACCCCACCGATCAGATCGGCGCACGCCGGCGTCTGGTCAACGGCATCTGGTTTGGCACCCAAGAGGGTGTTGTTTGTTAGCGGAAGGGCGCGAGCGTGCTGTCGATTTAGTGAGCCGCGACGCGTAAGCGGCCGGTCATCCATGCGCCCGCCCGAGGCCTTACGGCCGGCGGCTCACCATTGCCTGGACAAATCCCATTAAATCGACGGCCCGCGGGGCCCTCCGGTCTCTCAAGTTGCAACCGGACGGCTCACCCGCCTACCGCAGCGCCGTCAGCAGATCTTTGACTTGTTGGTGCACATCGCTTGTCGCTCGCACGACCAAGACCTTGCGGATCGCAAAGTAATGAATCGAGCCGACTCCTCCACGCGATTCCCAAAAATCCGGTGCCACGATCCGTTCGATCAACTCCACCAGTTGCCATCCTGCACCCGCGACGACTCCGCCGCCGGCAGCTCCATTGTCAGATCGCATCTCGGGCTCTCGCGACGTCGAATCGTCCTGATCGTCGAGTGCCGCGTTGACCGCCGCATCGACTTGTTGGGAAAGCCCGGCGGGACGGGGAATCCTTTTGCGCCCGAGTTGAATTTCTTTTCGGCGTGCAATGGTCAGCAGGCGTCGTCGTACTTTCGCGGCGTCGCCCTGAAGCATTTCGCTGGTCGCGTAACGTGCATCGCTTCGCAGAACGACGTACAAATCACAAAGCGCGGCGACCGCATCGTCGTTGGCGTGGCCTGCGGTTGCGTTCGCTTCCAGACGCAATTGTGTCCGGGTTTGCTGGCGCAGGGCTGTCGTCGAAATCTCGGCCACCGCGACCTGGCTTGAACCGGCAACGCAGACTACGGCTGCCAGTACGGCGCCCTTGATGATCCCAATCACTCGTGCACCTCATCGAGAAGAAAAAAGATTTGAACGGAACGGTTCAGCAGCAAGT
The DNA here is from genome assembly GCF_025060895.1 of Stieleria sedimenti. Lineage (GTDB taxonomy): Bacteria > Planctomycetota > Planctomycetia > Pirellulales > Pirellulaceae > Stieleria > Stieleria sedimenti. The sequence goes on from NZ_JANZKV010000204.1 coordinate 6,194, forward strand.
GTGATCAAGTGGAAGCCAATCCCACTGGTCCTCAGCGCTGCAGCCCTCGCAAGATCGCATCGACGTTCTCCTTGGCGTCACCGAACAACATGTACGTGTTGTCTTTAAAGAATAACGGATTTCCGACTCCGGCGTATCCGGTGGACATGCCGCGTTTCATCACCACACAGGTTTTGGCCGTCCAGACTTCGATCACCGGCATGCCTGCGATCGGGCTATTGGGATCATCCAGTGCGGCCGGATTGACGATGTCGTTGGCCCCGATCACCAGGATCGCATCGGTATCGGACATGTCTTCGTTGATTTCGTCCATTTCTAAGACGATGTCGTACGGCACGTTGGCTTCGGCCAGCAACACGTTCATGTGCCCGGGCAAGCGTCCGGCGACCGGGTGAATGGCAAATCGGACTTCTTTGTTGCGTTTGAGCAGCGTCTTGACGACTTCGGCAAGGGAGTGCTGTGCTTGAGCGACCGCCATGCCGTAGCCCGGAACGATCACGATGCTTTGTGCTTCGTCGAGCATTGCGACCGTCTCGTCGACGCTGAATTCCTTCGTCGTCCCCTCGACCACGGCGGCCGGCCCGCCCGCGCCGCTGCCGAACCCGCCCATGATCACGCTGAAAAAACTTCGGTTCATCGCCGCACACATGATGTACGACAGAATCGCGCCCGAGCTGCCGACCAGTGCACCGGTGACGATCAGCAAGTGGTTCTGCAGCATGAATCCGGCCGCCGCGGCAGCCCAGCCGGAATAGGAGTTGAGCATGGAAACAACCACCGGCATGTCCGCACCGCCGATCGCCATCACCAAGTGGACGCCGATCAGCGATGAGATCGTGGTCATGATCAACAGCGGTACCAGCGCATCATCAGCCTGGACACGGCAGTACCAGATTCCCAGGGCGACACAGGTGAGCATCAGGACGACATTCAAGACGTGGCGACCGGGCAGCGTCAACGCTCGACCGCCGACCAGTTCGGCCAGTTTTAAGAATGCGACGATCGATCCGGTAAAGGTCAACGCGCCGATGAAGACGCCGACGTAGATCTCGATTTTATGAATCAGCATCTCGCCGTCGGGGACCGCAATCCCGGGTTCGATGTGGCTGGAGATGCCGACGAAAACGGCGGCCAATCCCACAAAACTGTGAAGCATCGCCACCAGTTGTGGCAGATGATCCATCGAGAGACGAGCGGCCAACCGGGCACCGATCAAGATCGCCGGCACGATTGCGACCGACATCCAGAGATACCCGCCGTTCATCACACCAAAGACGGTCGCCCCGACCGCCAGCACCATGCCGATGATCCCGAGCAAATTGCCTCGCTTGGCGCTGGTTTGGTGGGACAACCCGGCCAAGGAGAAAATGAACAGGACCGCCGCCACGATGTACGCGACCGTGGCCAGGGACTGGTTCAAGGGAAGCATCTCGGAAGCAATCACGAGTGGGTGGGAAAACGGCATGTCTTTCATGTACGGGGAGCAAACGATCATCCAAACAACAGAACATCCGGCATCAAACGGGCAGCCAAATCACTTTCGAAACAGGCTGAGCATGCGGTGCGTGATCAGAAAGCCGCCGGCAATGTTGATCGTCGCGACAAAGATCGCCAACGCGCCCAGCCATGCCGCGACCGGGTTGGTCGCCCCGATTTGAACCATCCCGCCGACAATGATGATGCCGCTGATCGCGTTGGTGACGCTCATCAACGGGGCATGCAGCGAGGCGGTCACGTTCCAAATCACTTGCCACCCGATGAGGCATGCCAGCAGAAAGACGGTGAAATCGGTGATGAATCCCTGATCGCGCGTCAACGCGACTCCAACCAACAAGACTGCCGCGATCACCATCAGCACAATGTCCAAGGTCCCGATTTTCTTTTCCACCACGGCGGAAGGAGCGACGGACTCCACCACTTTCTCTTTGGGGGCTGCGGAGACGGAAACCGGCGGCGGGGGCCAGGTGACCTGTCCGTCCTTGACGACCGTCGCACCACGGATCACGTCGTCGGTCATCTCGACGTTGAACTTTTCCGCCCCGCCCATCTCGTCCAGTAAATGATAAAGATTGGTGCCGTACAGTTGGCTGGACGTGTGTGCCAGTCGGCTGGTCAGATCGCGGTAGCCGACAATGTGCACGCCTTCGTACTTGGTCACCTTGTCGGGAATCGTGGCCTCGCAATTACCGCCTTGCTCGGCGGCCAAATCGACGATCACGCTGCCCGGACGCATCGAACGGACCATTTCACGTGTGATCAATTTCGGCGCCGGTTTGCCGGGAATGAGCGCCGTGGTGATGATAATGTCCACCTCTTTGGCCTGGGCGGCAAAGAGCGCCATCTCGGCATCGATGAATTCCTTGCTCATCGTCTTGGCATAGCCCCCCGAGGTGCCGCCTTGCTCGTCGCCCTCGAATTCCAACATCAAGAATTCGGCGCCCATGCTTTTGACCTGATCGGCGACTTCGGGACGCACGTCGAAGGCGCGCACGATGGCCCCCAGTCCCCTGGCAGTCCCAATCGCGGCCAGTCCTGCAACGCCCGCGCCGATGACCAACACCTTGGCCGGCGGGACCTTTCCGGCCGCGGTGATCTGGCCGGTAAAAAAACGCCCAAACAGTCCCGCGGCTTCCACGACGGCCCGATACCCCGCAATGTTGGCCATCGAGCTCAAGGCGTCCAACTTCTGCGCCCGGCTGATGCGTGGCACCGCTTCGATCGCCAACGCCGTCGCTTTCCGATCGGCGATCTTCTGCAACAACGCTTCGTTTTGGCCCGGTGCCAAGAAACAAATCAACGTTTGCCCCGCCCGCAGCTGTTCGATCTCATGATCCTGCGGACTGCGGACCTTCAGCACGATGTCGGCGTCCGTCCAGATTTCGGTCGCTTCATCGCAAAGGGTGCAACCGGCTTCACGATAGCTCTCGTCATGAAAACTCGCAGCATCCCCCGCACCGGATTCCACCAGAACCTCGAACCCGAGCTTTCCGATCAACCGACGCGCCGTTTCCGGTGTCGCCGCCACACGACACTCCCCAGGGTAGATTTCCTTGGTAATGCCAACTTTCATTTGCCGCCTATTCCTTCGAATGCAATGGATGGGAGAGTCCCAAACCTTCTGGCGCACACAGGATACCATTTCCATCGGACTCCGTTCAGCTCGCCAATCGACGCAACGAAACCACCAGGCCGAGACAAACGCGTTTTGTCAACGGTAGCGCACGAGTCCTCCGGTATCCCGGAGGGATGACAGCGAGTAGCCGGAGGTCAGCGCAGCGCGACCTCCGGGATACACGCCCCAAAATCCCCTCGACCCCGGACGGGGTGGCGTCAGGTGGGGGACTGGATATCCGGAGGTGTCGCTACGCTCACCTCCGGCTACTGGCTTTGACTCCTTCCGGAGTCATCCCAGCCTTCGACATCAAGCGTTTTTTTTGTTAGCGGCAGGGCGCGAGTCCTCCGGTCTTTCACGGTGTTTTTGAAGCGCGACCGGACGGCTCGCGCCGTTCCGCTAATACATTTAGTTTTTTGTTAGCGGCAGGGCGCGAGCCCTCCGGTCTTTCAACGCATTTTCAAGCCGGAAGGTAGTGCTGGGCAACGGCCTCGAACGCCGCGACTTGTTCCTCACGCCACGCCGAATCGGTTCCCAATTCGTTGGACAGGATCTCCGCGACCGCGGGGGCGGCATCCAATGCAAGCCGGGCGTTGAGAAACAGTGTCCGCGTCCGGCGGGCCAGGACATCTTCAACCGTTCGTGCCATTTCGTTGCGGACCGTCCAAATCACTTGGGAACGACGCATGTCGAGCGCCGGATGAACCGGCTGGGCCAATGCCGGATCATCCTGTTCCAACCGGTCGATCGCAGATTGATCGGGACCATCCATCCGCAACGATTCGGTCACGCACGGCGTGGCGGACAGATTGCCCGTTTGAATCGCTTTGTCGACACAGTCCTCGGCCATCTTTCGCACGGTGGTCCACTTCCCTCCGGTGATCGTGATCAGCTTCGACGTTGAGAGCCGGATCACGTGATCGCGTGAAAGCGATGCCGTTCGCGAGGACTTGTCGCCTTTGACCAGCGGTCGGATGCCCGTAAAAATGCTCAGCACGTCGTGGATCGTCGGAGGCCGCGACAAGTACTCCGCCGCGGTTTCCAACAAGAACTGAATCTCTTGCGGTTGGGGCGACGGTTCGGCAACGGCGTCGGGGATCGCGGTATCGGTGGTTCCGACAAGAATGTGATCGTGCCAGGGGACAAAGAAAATCACGCGTCCGTCGGAGGTTTTGGGAACGATCATGGCGGTTTCGCCGGGATACAGTTCCTTGGGCAAAACCAGGTGAATCCCCTGGCTGGCGGCGACCATCGGCTGGCAGGCCGCATCATCGAGCAATCGAACCGCGTCGCAAAACGGGCCGGCGGCGTTGACGACCGTCTTGGCGGCGATTTCGAATCGCTGGCCCGATTCATCGTCGGTCGCGACCACGCCGCCGACCAGCCCTTGGGTATCTTTGATGAATCCGGTGCACGCCATGTGATTGGCCAAGGTGGCTCCGTGCTGCGCCGCCGTTCGAGCCATGTCGATCAATAATCTCGCGTCATCAAATTGGCCGTCATGATAAAGCACGGCGCCGCGCAAACACTCTTTCCGCAACGCAGGCGACAATTCGAGCGCCCGCCGCACGGAGATGCGTTGGGAACGGCCGAAGCGGTTGCGTGTCGCGAGCAGGTCATAGACCTTCAGCCCCACGCCATAAAACATCCATTGCCAAAGGTTGCGGCAGGGAATCAAAAACGTTTGGTCGTGAACCAGATGGGGCGCGTTTTCGAGCAACAGAGATCGTTCACGAAGTGCGTCGCGAACAAGCGTCACGTTGCCTTGCTTCAGATACCGCACGCCGCCGTGCACCAGTTTGGTGCTACGACTGGACGTCCCGCTTCCGAAATCGAATCGCTCCAGCAGCACCACGTCCAAACCACGACTGGCGGCATCGAGCGCGACGGCGACACCGGTCGCACCGCCGCCGATCACCGCGATGTCCCACGGTGTTTGACGGTCACGGATTTTGGCGAGCGATTCGGGCCGATCAAGTCGCGTCATGGTGCTGCTCCGGTTGCCACGATTTGGATCGCTCGAGCGCCTCGGCCCAACGCTCTCGTCGCAGCGCCACGTCCGCGTCCGACATTGCCGGTTCAAACACCCGATCGGTTTTCCAGATCGAAGCGATTTGGTCCAGATCCTGCCAAAAGCCGACCGCCAGTCCGGCCAGATAGGCCGCCCCCATCGATGTGGTCTCCGTCATCTGCGGACGGACCACGGGAGTCTTCATGATGTCGGCCTGGAATTGCATCAACAGGTCGTTCGCCGAGGCACCGCCGTCGACACGCAACTCCTCGATCGAGATTCCGGCGTCCTGCTGCATCGCGTCCAAGACGTCGGCGACTTGATAGGCGATCCCTTCCAGTGTCGCCCGGGCGATGTGTCCGCGATTGGTCCCACGGGTTAACCCCACAATGGTTCCGCGGGCGTAGGAATCCCAATGCGGAGCCCCCAGTCCCGCCAACGCCGGAACGACATAAACGCCGTCGCTATCGGGCACGCTGCGGGCCAGGGGTTCGATTTCAGACGACGACTGAATGATCCCCAATCCGTCGCGCAGCCACTGGACCGCGGCACCGGCAACGAACACGCTGCCTTCGAGCGCATACTCGCGTTTCGGAGACGCACTGGCGGCAACCGTCGTCAACAGTCGGTGTTTGGACACCAGCGGTTGCTCGCCGATATTCATCAGCATGAAACAACCGGTTCCGTAAGTGTTTTTGGCCATTCCATGTCGCGTGCAGTTCTGACCGAACAGCGCGGACTGCTGGTCTCCGGCGGCGCCGGCGATCTTGATCGGGCCGCCGAACCATTGCGTTTCGGTCTCGCCGTACACATGGCTGGACGGAAGCACCTCGGGCAAAATCGCAGCGGGAATTTTCAACAATTCCAACAGTTCCTCGTCCCACTGACCGGTCGCGATGTCCAACAACATCGTGCGTGAAGCGTTCGTGATATCGGTGACATGAACACGACCGCCGGTCAGTTTCCATATCAACCAGCTATCCATCGTGCCGAATGCGATCTCGCCGCGTTCCGCCCGCTCTCGGGCGCCCGGCACTTGGTCCAACAGCCAACGGATTTTGGTCGCCGAAAAGTACGCATCGATCAGAAGCCCCGTCTTGGACTGAATCAGATCAGCATAACCTTGGTCGCGGAGTGAATCGCAAAACTCCGACGTCCGCCGGTCTTGCCAGACGATCGCGTGATGAATCGGCTCGCCCGTGGATCGATCCCACAACAAAACCGTTTCGCGTTGGTTGGTGATCCCGATCGCCGCGACGTCGTTTGCCGACAGACCGCAAGACGCCATCATCTCCTGGGCGACGGCAAGTTGTGATTCCCAAATTTCGTTGGCGTCATGTTCGACCCAACCGGGCCGGGGATAGTGTTGTGAGAATTCGCGTTGGGCGACGCCCAACACCGCCCCCGATTGCTCAAACGCGATCGCTCGCGAACTTGTCGTCCCCTGGTCCAATGCAACAACAACGCCCATCGTGTCCGCCTGAAAAAGTGAAATGGATGACTGGAACGGTAGTTTAACAGTTCTTCACGCGAGGAAACTGATGACCGCTGAGGAATGAACGCGTCAACAACCTGCCTTCTCTCTTTCAGTGGCGTCTGGTCGGAGAATGATCAAAAACTTGAGTGGTCAAAAGGTGGTGGCGACCGAAGACTCATTGCGGCGCGGTTGCTCATTTTTTGACCAACCAATGTTTTGACCCCAGCCCGTCTGCGCAGGTCCCGCCGGCATGCGGACGGGAACAATTCTACGAATATACTTGTTGAGTGGGACCAGTTTGTCACAGCTAGATCTCACCACCTTCGTCTAGCGATTGCACATGAAATAGGGAGCAGGAGCAATTCAAATTCGGACAGGCAACTCAAAAACAACCCATTCTACCAAAACGGCTCCTGACCCTTTTTCCACCTGCAGCCGCTACCGGAGTGTTCCGCCGACGATCTGCGCTCGCAGCGTTCTGAGCTGGACGAGGCGTTCTTCCAGTTGCGCGATCTGTTGGTCGATCGATTCGACGTTCCGCGCTTCGACCGGCATCAGCAGATCGCCCCGGTTGGCGTCGGTCTTGCTGATCCGGTGCAGGATCGGGATCACGATCGAGATCGCGGCGACGACGATCGAGTGGGCTGCCAGAAATCGCCACAATAGCTCCGAGTTGATTTCGAAGACGATGACCGCCGCGATCAACAGGGCCAAACCAAAGATGATCTGGGTTCCGAGGAAATAAACCCAGCGGAATCGACTGGCCAGCTTGGCGATCGACAGCAGCGAAACGTGGATCGTCGCGATCCCGATCGAAATCAACACCGTCGTCATTTTCCAGTAGGCTTCCGAACCGACTTCGAACCAAATCCCAAACAGCATCAACACGGTCGTCACCGCCGTTAGCACCAACCCGGACTTGGGCAACAGGTTCAATCCCGACGGGGTGCGGGAAAGGTCACAGGCCAATCCGCAAACGCTGGCCACCGCGAAGATCACCGTGGTCAAAATCACCCGGACCTCCAGCCATCCCCAGTTGCCCCGCAGCACCAGCACGATCCCCAATAGCGCGCTCAACAGGACAGAACCGATCAACAAGTACAGAAGCGGCTTTTTGAGACTGCTGCGAGGGCTCATGGGAGAGACTCCTAGGCGATGGGTGCGTGCGTTCCCGACGCGATTGCAAATCATTGTCTACCGGTCAGGAGAGCCCGAAGCGAGCGGGGGCGTGCATCGATTCATCATGAAAATGAAGGAAAAACGAAACCCGGGAGGACTGGGGGCTTAGGTTCACCCACATCTCGCGGACTCAATCCGCCTGTGGTGCAGGTTTTACCCCGAGAGGGGTTGCAGCAAGTAGCCGGTGGTCGCCTCAGCGCACCACCGGAATCCCATTGAGACGCTGCGACCCCGTCGGGGTCGTTTGGACTGTTTATTACCGTTCCGGCGGTGTTCGCTTCGCTCGACCGCCGGCTAATTGCTGCCATCCCATCCGGGATGCAGTGATGTGGGAAAACCTAACGCGAGAGGGTGAGGGGCAACAACGACGAGTCACACTGGTATCAGGGTTAACCGCCCAACCGTGTGTTCTCCGCCCGGTGAGATGGCTACAGGGTCGATCCCACAGCCGCTGGTCGCACCGCGACGCGGATCGGGCGATGTTGGATGGAGAATTCGATCGCCGAGTTGGTCTCCGACAGATCAAACGTCCGTGCAACGAGTTCGGCGAACGGGTACTTGTGGTGGCATCGGCTGATGAAATCGATCGCGCTGCGTAAATCGACCGGCGCGTAGTTGTGGACTCCGACGATCGACATCCACTTGCGAACGATGCCGGTCGGATCCAGCTGCACCGGCCGTGATTCCATCACCGAACCGACCAAGATCACGCGTGCACCGACGTCGCCGACTCGACACGCGGTTTCGATCGCGTCGGGCGAACCGGAACATTCCAAGATGACGTCAAAGGATGACTCAAGCGACCCAATCGACTCCACCGAGATCGTGTCCGTGGCGCCAAACCGTTTGGCAAGCTCCAGCCGCTGCGGGTCGACGTCGCAAATCGTCAGCTGCTTCGCGCCGGATTCTTTGCCCAGTGCGACGGCCGTCAATCCCAGCATGCCGGCGCCGAAAATTAAAATTCTTTGATCGAAAACATCGCCGGCCATCCGATACGCCGCGGCGATCGTGGACGTGGCGCAATTGATCGGGCTGGCCACTTCGTCCGGCAACTCGGCCGGCAACCTGGCGATCGTCGTCCCGCGTCGCAGCAAAATGTACTCCGCCAGCCCGCCGCTGAGTGCCTCGCGACCGGCGGCGACCGAATGACCATATTTCACCAAATGACGACACTTTTGCGGCATCCCCGACCGGCAGCGGTCGCATTCAAAGCAACTGACGCAGACCGACCATGTGACGCGATCGCCGATTTCAAGCGGTTGCCCCTCCACGTCCGTCGGCCTGGGATCGGCGAGCTCGACGATTTCACCGACAACCTCGTGGGCCAAGATCGATGGCGTCGGTTCGATTCGCAACCCCTTCAAGGTGTGCAGGTCACTGCCGCAAATCGTGCAGAGCCGAATCCGAACCAGTGCTTCACCGGCCAACAGACTTGGTCGCGGAAACGCCTCCATTGAAAGCGGTTGACCGGCACGGTGAAAGACCGCCGCTCGGCACGTTTGTGGTTGCCCCGGGGATGGCGAGGTCAGACGACGATCAGACATTGCCGCGCCCCGCTTCTACGGTTTCCACCGGCTCCGAATTCGACGCCATCAGATCCCGCCCGACCTCGGCAGCCGCATCGTCGACTTCAATGACCGTACGGAAATAACGAAGTGATAAAAACAAGGCGGCGATCGAGATAAAGCTTGCGACCAGCAGAAGCATCCGAAACGATGGCATGACAGAATCGGGAGACGGGAGCGTCATTCGGATCGACAACACCAATGCGTAGCCCAGATATCCGACGGCGTCGGCGACGTACATCAAAAACACGACATTGGCAGGGTGACGCGAGGCCGCAACCAGTCGTTCAAAGACGGTGGTGTGAAACGCGACGTAAGGGACGTACATGCCCACGCCGCACGCAACCATGAACACGAATGGCGAGATCAGGCCACCGGACTGCATCAGCGCCGACGCACCGACGACTGAAAACGCACCGCACATCACGATCGTGACGATCCGCACCGCCGCCATGTTGTGGCGGATCCAAACGGCAAACGCGTTGAATACCGTGACCACCATGGCGACCACCATTTCCGATCGAGCAAAAATCGAAGGCGTATCGCCGACCCCCAGGTCGCGCCAGATTTCTACCGCGAAATCGTCTCGTACGGTTCGAATGACGGTCAACGCCACGTAGACAAAAATCAACAGCGACAACCCCGGCCAGTACTCCAACCAAAAGCGACGACGATCCTGACGGGTCATCGCGTTTCTGTCGTTGCGGTGTTGGCGATCCGTTGGATCGGGAGGCGGTGTGGACTGGAGCAACCAGACCGAGACCAACAGGGGCAGCAAGAAAATCAATCCGACCAGCATCGGCATCTGAAACTCGCTGACGCCCCAGTCCTGGATGATCCAGCGTCCGACGGACTTCACCACCCCGGACGCGATGATAAAACTCGCACACAGCGCCGCCGACAACGCCTCGGTCTGTTGCCTGCCTTCCAAATAGGACAGCACCAGCCCGAACACCATCCCCAACGGAAAACCGTTCAAGAACAACAAGGGGGCCTTGAGGACGATCGGCGCGTAGGCAAATCCGACCAACGCCAGTTCCGCCGTCAAGATCAACCCCACAATGGCGACGGCACGTCGATGACGCCGCATTTCCGAGACGACTTTAATGCCGACAAACTTGGAAATCATGTAGCCGGCCAGTTGCGAAATGACCAGCACCGATTTCAGCCCCATTCCCAGCAGTTCCTGCCCCTCGTACGTTCCCGCGGTGAACGGCTTGCGAAACGCGTACATACAGAAGTACGTGCTGAACGCCGCAACGGCAGCCAGCAACAGTCGCGAGCGGGGATTGCTGCCGCCGGAAGAAGCGTCTGCCGAGGCGATGTCAGAATCGGTGGAGGGCACGGCAGGGAACTCGGTGGACCGGATTGATCACGTCGATGTCGCGACAACCGCTCGGCAAATAAAAGGGCGACACGACCGGACCGCAGGATACCGGATTCGGATCAATGGTTACCAATCAAGCGTCCCTGGAAGGAATTCATTGATCAATTCTTCATAGAACGGTCGTAAGGCGTCAACGTTCGGCCGGCTATCGCTTTTGGTATACAGGTCATACGGATTGAAAGCCCGCACCCACTTGAACATCCGATGGTCGTGATCATTCATCAGATGGTCATACGCCGATTCTCGATGACCGGGATAAAACGAATGGTAACGGATGATCGCCAGGGCTTCCGGGGGCAGCCGATCCTTGACGACATGGTACAAGTACTCGTCGTGCCCCCAGGAAAGGAACACGTTGTCGAGTCCGATATTTTGCGAATAGACGCCGTACTCGGTGTTGTATCGCTCATCGTTCGAATCGGGATTCTCGGCAAAAAATTCCGGAAACACGATCCGCTGGGAAAACCGGCAACCGACGGGAAACGTGTCTCCGACCACCGCCCATTGGGGCTCACCAAAGAGGCACAAAACCTTACCGAGATCGTGGATCAGTCCCGTCAGGATAAACCAGCGCGGATGACCGTCGGCGCGAATGGATTCAGCGGTCTGCAACAGATGTTCGATCTGAGAAAGGTCCGTGTCGGGATCACTCTCGTCGACCAATTGGTTCAGATACTCCATCGCCTCCCAAACCGACATCTTGCGATGTCGCAGCGGAAGAAACTGCTTTCGTTTCTGTTGCACAAACTCGTAGGTCTGATTCCGGTGATTCAGCTGATAGAATTCACGGACGCCGGGCTTCGTGTCTTCGCCGTAATTTCGAAACGCTTCGGCCGGCTTGTTCGGTTCGGGATAACGACGCACCAAGTCCGCCTCCCAGTCATCGAGGTCCTCGAGCGGTTTGGCGGGATCGGTAGAACGATTGGCGGGGTTGGTGGGCAGGGACATCTTCGATTGCGGGCGAGAGGATCGGCTTCACGGCGGAAAAGGGGTCAGGTACCAA
>NZ_JANZKV010000205.1:0-3882 GCF_025060895.1 Stieleria sedimenti
ACACCAACACTCATGCCCGCAATATTCGGGTCGGGCACCCTGCGTCTAAAAGTTGACGAAGCGTTAAGACTTTTCGACGATTTTGGCGAGGGCGTAGATTTCGTCGGCGTTGAGCACTTTGTCGTTCGACTCGAACAGCGATTGAATCGCCGCGCGGTGCGTCTTCATCTTTAATCCGCCGACGCCGATTGCCCCATAGCCGACCGCGCGAGAGTCTTCGCTGATCGGTTTGGCCTTGTCCATCACCGCGATGCCACCCAGGCCGGCCGGGGGCACGGCGTTGAGGTCGATGGCGACGGCCAAGTCTTTCGCCGCGATCAGATCAGATTTTTCGGCCAACGGGATACCGGCGGCCCCACAGGCGATCACGATGTTGGCGGGGGCGAGAATGCTGCCGACTTGATCGGGAGACCCTGATTCGGCGGCCGACAATCGGTCAGCAATGTTCTCGTCGGCGTCATGGGCGACTCGGTCGCAAGCCTCTTGGGCGCGAGCCAATGACCGACTGGTCAGCGTGACTGAGGCTCCGTCGCTAGCCAACAAGCGTGCGACACGTTGGCCGACCGGCCCGGTCCCACCGAGGACCACGGCATGCGATCCGGCCAGTTCCAGGTGTCGCGCGGCGGCGACGACGGCGGCCGCGGCGGTCGTGTTGCAACCATTGGCGTCCATCATCACCGAAACGCGAACGGGTCCGAAAAATGCATCCGTCACGCATTGGAGCAGCGTTTCGGCGAGCGCGACATCGCTGCCACCGAGAAAGATGGCGGTGTTTTTGAGATCGTCGCCGCCGCGAGTGAACATCGCGCCGTGGACGAGTGGTTCGATCGATGTCGCTTGGACGCCCGCGTAGGGGACCAGATGGTCGACGCCCGAATCGACGGCGACGACCGCATCAAACGAACTGGCCTGGGGGTCACAATCGAACTGAAACAGAATGCGTTTCGGCATGAGTTGCCCGGGGATTGGGGAGCGTGCTTTGGCGTTGTGGTTGGCATCGGTGGCGGCGGGGCCGCGGAAACCCTCCCCTCGCTGCGCTCGACCCTCCCGCACGCGGGAGGGTGACTTCTAAAAAACTTGATGCGTAAGGGGGCGAGCGAAGCGGGGGGAGGTCGAACGGTTGTCACACAATGATTCTCAGCCGCGATTCTCAGCCGCGACAAACCCTCCCCGGCCGCTCGTCCCTCGCGTCCGACCCTCCCTAAAAGGGAGGGTTGCGGAGGAGTCTCTCCAGTTTTGCGTCGTGCTTAGAAGTCGCCCTTGAACGGGTGCGCCGCGGAATCTTTTTGCGCGATCATTTCTTGGGCCGAAGGTTTGCCGCCCATCGCGTTGGCCAGCGATTGCTTGACCGCTTCGTAGTTATAATTGTAGATCTTTTCGTCGTCGTCGGCTTCCGGGTGAATGAACACACCGCAGACACAGACCAAGTCTTCGGCTTGATCGGCGGGAATGACGCCTTCGGCGACCGAATCGGCGACGGCTTTGGCGACGGCGGCTTGGGCGGGGCCAAACATTTGCACGACCTGCTTGAAGCCCTTCAAGGTGACCTTCGTGATCATCACGGTCGACGGTTTGACGGCCACGTTAGGAGCCAGCACGGCCAACAGGTTCGTGTGACCTTCGCTTTGCGTGGACAGGGCGTTGGCGAATGCGGTGCCGACCGGACCGTCTTTGCTGCCGATCATCAAATCGATGTGTGCGACTTCGTTGCCATCGCCCACCAGGGCCTCACCAATGTAAAACTTCATTTCAGTGACCTGTTCAAAAGAAAGTTTGGTTCGAAGACCGGTGGGGAAACACATGTCCGTTGCCCCGCAAGACGCTCCGGCAATCGGACCGTGGAGCGCCTGGGGTGGGTCTGGAGTCGGGGAAAAGCTAACAAACCATGACGCCGATGCAAACACCCGGTCAAATTCAAAATTCCCAGGCGACCCGGCCTGCTGATCGCGATCGATCGCAGCGTGGTCCCATCGTGCTGGTCGGCGCTTCGGTCCGGGCAGCGGCGGAATCGGCACGAATCGCCGGTTTTTCCCCCATCGCCGTCGACCACTTCGGCGACCGCGAGACGCTGGCGGCGGCCCGACGCTGGTATCCACTGGACGATTTCCTGGATTCCGGGGATTCGCGACCGCTTGACCGCATCGTCCCCGAACGGGCACCGATTGCGATCGTGGGCGGTCTTGAGCGAGGTTTCGGCTGGATCGGTCCAACTCGACGGTCGTTTTGGGCCGTTTCTCCCGAGCAGTTTTTGATCTCTGACCGCCCCGAGTTTCTGAGGGACTTGGCCTCCCGGGCGGCCGTGAGGTTCCCGGAGACACGCTGTGCGGGCGTCGCGACCCGTGGTTGGCTGGTCAAGCGTCGGGGCAGTTCCGGCGGTCTGGGTGTGTCCTACAGCAAGGGTGCGGGAGACATTCCGGAGAACTCGATCTTGCAGCGGCCCGTCCGCGGCCGCATCTGCGGGGCAAGCTTTTTCGGCCTGGGGGACCGGGCGATGCTGCTGGGCGCATGCCGGCTGTTGAAAAAACGAATCGGGCCGTCTCCGTTCGTGTTCGCCGGAGCGCTCGGTCCGATCCCCTTGAACGTCGCATGGGTGAACTCGCTCCATCGACTCGGCGACGCCGTCTGTTGCCTCTCGCCGCTCGTCGGTCCCTTCAACATCGATGTGGTGCTGCAACACGACACGGTCACGCTGTTGGAAGTCAACCCGCGTTGGAGTGCTTCGATGGAATTGGTCGAGCGGGCGTGGGGCGCAACGTTGAATGAGCCGTGTTCGATGTTTGACGATGCGGCGGATTGGATTCGTCGTGTGGAACGGGTGTCGTCGGGTCACGCAGACGCTCGGCCGTCGGACCACGTGTTTATCAAACGCGTGCTGTTTGCGCGGACCGATCGCCGGGTGGATGCCACCGACTTTGACCGGCAGCCGAGCGATGACCGCTGGGTTTGGAAAGACGTTCCCCGCCGGCCGGCCGACGTCCGGCGTCACGAACCGTTGGCGACCCTGATCGCGCCCCTGGAACGCATGTCGCTTCAACATGCGTTTCGCGTTATGGTTTGATCATGAAAGAACCGCAGACCGGCAACCGCCCCGAACCGTTGGATGTGATTGCCGTCGGATCGCATCCCGACGATGTCGAAGTCGCGTGTGGTGGGACGTTGGCCAAGCTTGCCTCGGCGGGACATCGGGTCGGAATCGTCGATTTGACCGATGGGGAGCCGACGCCCTACAGCGACGGTCCGGAGGCTCGGATGAAGGAGGCCGAGGCGGCAGCAAACGTGTTGGGCGCGGTCGCGCGGATTCAATTGGACCTTCCTAATCGTCGTCTGCTGGATTGCTTCGAGCATCGGGTCGCACTGGCGAAAGTCTTTCGTCGCTATCGGCCTCGCATCGTGATCGGTTTTGGTGACAAGACGCCGATGGCATCGCCGGATCATTTTCAAACGATGCTGATCACCGACGCCGCCGTCTTTTATAGCCGGCTGACCAAATGGGACGACTACTTTGACGGGTTGCCGGTTCATCAGATCGAACGCCAGCTTTACTTTCGGCTTGCGATTGAGCCGATGACGTTGGCGGGAAATCCGTTTCACATCCTGGTCGACATCGGCGAGACGCTGGAACAGAAGATCGCCTCGATGCAGTGCTATCACAGTCAATTCGCGCACAAGCACGCGATGGACGAGCGGATTCGCGCCGCGGCGGTGATGACCGGTTCGATCGCCGGCGTCGCGGCTGCGGAAGCCTTCGCCGCGGCGCGGCCGTTTGCGGCCAAGGATCTGATCAGCGCCGTGGGGCTTTAGCCGCCCATTTCGCTGCTCCGCAGCGAGTGGGAATCGCCTGAAGGCTGGACACCAACATGCGCTGGTGTGCAGGCTTCAGCC